>NZ_JBGJZU010000008.1:50539-119697 GCF_041354475.1 Microcoleus sp. | reverse complement strand
ACCCACACCAACACCAACACCAACACCAACACCAACACCAACACCAACACCTGCACCAACACCTACACCAACACCGACGACTGTACCAACAACAGCAACACCTGCACCAACACCAACACCAACACCCACTCCCGATATAGATACTTGCCTCTGCGATAGCTTGGATTTGAGTAACATCACCTTGTTAGTGACTGATGTTACTCGCACCGGGACTGCTGGCAACGACTCGATCGCAGGCAGCGCAAGCAAAGATGCGATCGACGGTTTGGCGGGCAATGACAGGCTTTTTGGCTTGGGTGGCAGCGATCGCATAATTGCTGGCTTGGGCGACGACACAGTATACGGTGGCAAAGATAACGATGTCATTCTGGGCGACGCTGGCAATGATTGGCTAAGTGGCGACTCAGGTAACGACACGATTTTGGGCGGCAGCGGCAGCGATTCTATCTTTGGTGGCAAAGACAACGATCTACTATTAGGTGAAGGCGATCACGATACTCTCTTTGGCGGTCAAGGTAAGGACACTCTCTGTGGCGGTGATGGCAACGACTGGTTATCCGGCGACAGCGACAACGATGTTCTTGACGGATGCGCTGGCAACGATACGCTGTACGGGGGCAAGGGCAATGACATCCTCACCGGTGGCGCTGGCAATGATTTGCTGTACGGCGGTGCTGGCGATGATACGCTAACGGGTGGCAGTGGTAATGACACTTTTGTGTTAGTAGGAAATCAGTCAAGCGATATAATTCTTGACTTCAGAAAAGGTCAAGATGTAATTGGATTGTCTGGCGGTTTGGGCTTTAACCAATTAAGTATTACTGCTAGTGGCAGCGATACATTAATCCGCCTTGCAAATAGCGATCAACTGTTAGCAACTCTCAAAGGCGTGATTCCAAGTGCGATCGCCTCGACTGATTTCACCCCAATCCTGATCTAATATCGTTTTGCCGATCGCGCTTTTTGAGTAAAAAGAGCGATCTGTTAATATAATATCTGGCAACCTTGTCTGTCATCAATCAAATCACAGACCTCTCGCAAAAATAGCTAAGACGGGCAAAATGCCCATCCCACACAAATCTTTTTTTCTTGTGGGATGGGCATTTTGTTCGTCCTGAAATTTAATTAAAACAATTTTTACAGGAGGTCTAAGGTCTTCATTGTAGGCGGAGTCAACGTACCAGGATAAAAAACTGATGCGGGCGATCGCCCTATAATAGCAAATACATACATAATTCCTAAATCAAATAAGCTTTATGACAATCCCAGAATTAGAAGCGCAACTGCTAGCCTTAACGCCGATCGACAAAGCTGAGGCCATCAGCATCTTAACCCAGAGTTTGAAAAACAGCGGCCGCCCGATCGCAAAAACTCCCGGCGTGATGGGCGGTGATGCTTGTATTGACAACACTCGCATTCCCGTTTGGTTACTCGCCAGCTATCGAAATGACGGCGCTACCGATGCTTTTATCCTAGATTGCTATCCCCAGCTCAGTGCTGCTGATTTAGTAAATGTTTGGGCTTATACTGAAGCTTATCCAGACGAAATTGAGGAAGCAATTCGACAGCAAGATGATGCTGACGAAATCTTAGATACACCTGCAAATCTCAAATAAACCTATGGCGCGTATCTATGCAGACGAACAATTTCCCCGACAAGTTGTGCAAAATCTGCGGTCTTTGGGGCATGATGTCCTGACTGTTCAAGAAGCAGGAAATGCTGGACTACCTGATGAGGATGTATTGGCATTTGCCATCACTGAAAATCGCGTTGTTTTGACCGTCAATCGGCGCGATTTCTTTCAACTGCATAAGCTGGAACCTGACCACTCTGGTATTATTGCCTGCACGCGAGATGACGATATTGCTAAACTGACTGCCAATATTCATGATGCAATATCTACTGCTGAGACATTGACGGGAAAAGTGATTCGAGTCTATCGTTCTGGGCCGCCGTCCATATCTTAATTTAGCGAGTAAAGTGAATTAGCTATTTAAGCGCTCAATAACTCGCTAAATTCTTATCTTTCCGACTGCTGCACCTCCAGCCAAGCCTGCAAATCCGCCATAGTAGCAAAATCCAACAGCGCTTCACTCAAATCTTCGAGCACTAGCAAGGGCAGATTAGCAAGGCGCGATCGCATTTCCTCAGAAAGTTCTTGCCGTAACCGACGGGTTAATTGTCGGACAATCAGGGCACAGGCTTCTGCCTGCCGTCCTTCCTGCCGTCCTTCCTGCCGTCCTTCCGCCTTAGCTTCTTGATAGAATCTCGTTTCCTGTAATGTAATTCCCAACATTGATTCCACCTCGGCTCGACTCAACGATGTAAATTTGTACGACAAAATAGTAGCTAATAGATCTATTATGTCACGACCTGCTGCTGGTGGAACTTCTTGCTGCACTCGGCTCAGCAAATATCTTGCTTCTGCTGGTGCTTGAGTCTCCCCGACAGTCGTCAACACCATCAGCGCAATCCCTAAAGGCAAAGCGCGAATATCCCCTAACTCATCCAAGCACACCCGATGCACTTGATTGCTGTTGAGCAAAGCTCGATAAGGATAAACATCGCTTTGTTCGGCGCTGCGTGATGGATAAATCACTACAGCTTGCCAATCGCTGTAACGACTGCGATTGCGGTAAAAGTATAAAAACGATTCGCCAAACAACCGTTCGTAAAGCTGTTCGTCTTTCTGAAACTGAACTTCACAAAAATAGACGATGCCCGGTTCCTCGGATTCTGGGGGCAAAAATACGCCGTCAATTTCAAACTTAGGTTCTTTGACTGCAACCGAGTCAAAGCGATAATTGGCAGCATTTGCTGGAGTTGTCGCCAGTAGATCGAACAGCAAAGTGGGCGCTTGTCCGAACAGTTTGTAGAAGATTGAATCCCGCCGCATGAAAGATGTGCAAAGAAAGAGAGACAAATTAATACTACTGCATAATGGTTCGCCAAAAATATGCGATCGCCCTCAATCCAAATTTTATTAAAAGGTCGAGTTAAGTTCTACTCAATAAAATCATCAAAAATTCACACATCGCTCGTTTACACTACTATAATAGCAAATATATACCTAATTCATAAATCGCATAAATTCTATTTTATAAGCATGAAGTTTAATACCGTCCAAGAAGTTACATTATGGAAAAATTTTATATTTAATGGTGAAGTTTATGATTTATCGCATCTTAATGCTCGCTGGATTGAGTATGTTGACAAAAAAGACGAAAAAAATATAATCACATACAAATTTATAGTAACTTATGGTTTACATTGTTTTACTAAAGATTCTGATGATATTTCTAGCGAAGAATCACAGCTATTGATGTACAATGGGCCGAGAGAGTCCAGAACGTTTAATTTTGATAGATATCAACTCTCAAGGCAATTACCAAGTATTGTCGAGTCATTGGGCGAGAAGGAAACCTTAGTTTGTCATGCTGGGTATGGAAAATTTGCAATCGTTAAAATTGTAGATTCAAACGGTATTGAGGTTGATTATTTCGTTGCTTTTGCAGCATTCAGAGAAAGTAAAAGGTTGAGATTACATATACACAGTGCTTATCCTATATACGAAGGCATAGGTAAAGTTGAAAAAGTTGGCTTTTTCGTCATAGCCAAAAAGTTATTGCAGAATAAGGAATTACCGAAGCCCTAAAATAACAAAGGCTCCTTAAGGAGCCTTCGCCAAAATATAAATCTTGGTATTCAGAACGTCTTTACCGGAATTCCTCGACCTCGTGGGTAACGGGATGTCATGATTAGATCATGTCTGCTGCATCCTTTTCTCTAATATAGTTCATGGTTTGGATCTATGTCAATTTTTACTCAAGAAAAGTATTAAAATTTTCCAGTGTGGGCAATTTACGGTATGGTACGCTTTCTATTTCTGGATTACCGCAGTTTTTTGGTTTGGTCGATCGCGCCTATGATCTTTCTGACCTATGAGGAGATTTGAGACCAACGTCCGGTTATTGATAGGGGGTTGACGCGATCGGCGTTGGGTGATAGCAATTTGTGATAAGCTTTTAACTCTAATCTAAAATCTAGATTGTACTTTTGGACTATCAACCAATCAGTAAAAAAGCCTTATGACTTCACAAGTACAACTTGAACAGGTAAAGCCAGAGCTAGTTTGGCGATCGCATGATGGACTGTCTCACCTTTATCACGGCGATACTTTGGAACTCATGGCTTTGCTGCCCGCTGAAAGCGTAGACTGCATCTGGACTGATCCACCTTATAACCTTTCCAATGATGGTATTACCTGCGTTGCTGGTCGTATGGTCAAGGTAAACAAGGGGGAATGGGATCGCAGTCAAGGTGCTGAGCTAGACCATGAGTTTAACAAAGCATGGTTGGCTGCTTGTTATCGGCTTCTTAAACCAACTGGTACTATCTGGGTAACGGGCACTCTCCATGTGTATCCATCAGTCGGATTTGCCATGCAGCAGATTGGCTTTCGTATTCTCAATGACATTATTTGGGAAAAACCAGCTCCACCTCCAAATCTGGGGTGTCGCTGTTTCACTCATTCAACAGAACTAATACTATGGGCAACGAAAGCACGTAAAGGAAAAGAACGTTACACATTCAATTATGAGGAAATGAAGGCTGAGAATGGCGACAAACAGATGAAGAATGTCTGGCGAATGTCTACTCCTGGCAAACATGAAAAACTCTATGGTAAGCATCCGACACAAAAACCTATTGAACTTGTTGCGCGTTGTCTTCGAGCAAGCACAAACCCAGACGATCTAGTTTTTGATCCTTTTTCCGGTTCTTCCACAACTGGAGTTGCAGCTTTATCATTAGGGCGGAAATTTATTGGTTGTGAAGCAGATGCAGGTCATGTTGAACTCTCGATTAAACGTTTAACCGGAAGTACCCCTGCCGGGGATAACTTCGGTTTAATTAATCCCACTCAAGTAGAGTTATCACTGGCATTGAAGTAAGGTCATTTATGGAAAGAGTAGAGGCAATTAAAAGACTCACTACATTAGTAGGTCAAGATCTTCGACAACTAGCAGATCATCACCGTGTAACAGTTTGGAGCAAAGAAAATAAGAAAAACAAGGGTTGGGCTGGGCATACAATTGAACGCTATTTGGGATTAGCCATTAACTCATCTCGATCGCCTAATTTTGGTAGTTGGGAGCTAAAGCTAGTTCCACTAATACCTAAACGAACAGGAGAACTCAGAGTCAAAGAAACGATGGCAATCACCATGATAGATCCAGTAGAGGTCGAAAACAAAGAATTTGAGGAAAGCCATCTCTTCAACAAACTACAGAAAATGGTTGTTGTTGCACGGGTATTTGAGAGCCAAGCAGATAATTGTTCTCTTGTGCATTCAGTAGCTTCCTTCGATCTTGATAATCCTCAAATCTACGAGCAAGTGAAAGCAGACTACAACCTTGTTCGGGAAACAATTATAACTCAAGGGTTTTCAAGTCTTAGTGGAAAAATGGGCAAACTTGTACAGCCAAGAACTAAGGGGCAAGGGCACGGCAGTACATCTCGTGCTTTCTACGCTCGAACTGGCTTTGTCGCACATATCTTAGGAGAGGGGTATTCTGTTCCACTGCCTGTCAAGCCTTAACCTATTTTTGATTGGCACTGCTAATTAATTAAGTGTCTAAATGACATGAGGCTGCTATAACTTTAGCGTTAATTAAGGTGAAAATCCGATCTAGTTCTAGTAAACTTGCTAATTCTACAACCTCTTCTGAAGTTAAAAGATTAGCCTTTTTTCTCTCGGCTAATTCTTCCAATCTGGCTTGCAGGTTTTCCGTAAATTTGAATAAGTAAATATCTCTGACTTTCTGCATCGAAATGTCCCGATCGATCCAGTAGGAAGGTTGTACCATAAGTTCAGCTATCATGGCGATTCTACTACTCAGTTACTACATGGATAGTTTTGATTATATCATGAAAACACAAGGATTGCTTTAGCAAAAAACACAATAAAACCTGCATCGATCATTCGTCAGCATTATGTCAGTCGGTTTCAACCGACTTTCGCTATGAGACAGGGAATTCATTCCCTGGCGGACTCGCGGACAAACGAAAGAACCCCATACCAAATAAAAAACCCGGTTTTTCCACAAAACCGGGTTTCTGGGATGACAGAAAACTAAACTAATTTTACTTAGTTTCTTTCTTCGTCTTTGTCGCAGTCGCCGCCTTCTTAGTAGTAGTGGTTTTCTTCGCCGCCGTTTCCGACTTCGCCGCCGTAGTCTTCTTCGCAGTAGTTGTTTTCTTCGCAGCAGTTTCCGACTTCGCCGCAGTTGTCTTCGTTGACTTCTTCGACTTGCTAGATTTTCCGCCGCCCGCTGCTTCCTTCGCTGCTAACAAATCCAGTGCTTTTTGTAAGGTGAAATTCTCCACTGATTCATCCTTAGACAAAGACGCATTGATATCCCCGTGTTTGACGTAGGGCCCATAACGGCCGTCGTAAACATTGAGCATTTCTCCCGATTCTGGATGCGCGCCCAATTCCTTCAAAGGTGTGGCTGTTTTGCTGCTACCGCGAACGGCTTTTGGTTGCGCTAATAGTTCCAATGCCCGATCGAGCGTTATAGTCAAAACATCATCAGGAACCTTGATCGATCGATAATCCTTACCAACCTTACCCTGGTCATGCACCACATAAGGCCCGTACATCCCCAAAGCAGCCTGCACCTTCGCCCCCGTATCCGGGTGAGTACCCAACAAGCGCGGCAGAGTCAGCAAGCTCACAGCCATCTCTAACGTCACGCTATCCTTGTCCGTCCCCTTCGGCAAAGAACTCCGCTTCGGTTTCTTGTTAGTTTCAGTGATTTCTCCTAACTGAACATAGGGCCCATAACTGCCAATCAACACAAAAATCGGTTCCCCAGTTTCTGGGTGGAGACCTAATTGTTCCGGGCCTTCAGTCTTTTGCTTTAACAGAAACTCGACTTGTTCCGGGTCTAAATCCGCCGGAGTCAAATCTTGAGGAATCGATGCTTTCACCGGCCCCTCTTCCCTGTCAGCTTCCAGGTAAGCGCCGTATTTACCGATGCAAACTTTAGCAGAAATATTCTCCAATACCACAGTTCGAGCAACTTTGGCATCGATTTGACTTTCCTGTTCTTTGACTTGGGTTTGAAGTCCAGTTTCCCCTCGATAAAACTTGTCCAAATATGGCAGCCATTTAGCTTCGCCGGTGGCAATTTCATCCAGGGTTTGTTCCATTCGGGAAGTAAAACCGGTGTCTACTAAATCGGGAAAATGCGTTTCCAATAAAGTTGTGACGGCGAAAGCGGTGAATGTGGGAATTAGGGCGTTGGTAATTAATTTGGCGTAACCTCGATCGACTATAGTGCCGATAATACTCGCATAGGTACTCGGACGACCCACCCCCTCGCTTTCCAACATTTTAACGAGTGAAGCTTCAGTAAAACGGGCGGGAGGTTGAGTTTCGTGACCAACGGCTTCCAAGTCTTTGCAATTAGGTTTATCGCCCACTTTCAGCGCCGGCAAAATCACCTCTTGGTCTTCCAAAGCCGCATCCGGGTCATCGGAACCTTCCACGTAGGCCCGCAAAAAGCCGGGAAAATCGATGCGTTTCCCGCTGGAACGGAAACCGGCATCTTCCACCAAAGTCAGTAGCGTGACGTGAGTTTGGCGCGCATCGGCCATTTGAGAAGCCACAGTCCGTTTCCAAATTAAATCGTAGAGGCGGAAGTCAATGCCATCTAGCCCGGTTTGCTGCGGAGTCCGAAAAGTGCTACCAGCAGGACGAATAGCTTCGTGGGCTTCCTGGGCACCTTTGCTTTTGGTCGTGTATTTGCGCGGTTGGGGGCTGAGGTATTCGCTACCGTAAAGTTCTTGGACGCAACTGCGGGCGGCCGTAATCGCCTGTTCGGACAAATGCACCGAATCCGTCCGCATATAGGTGATAAAACCGCGTTCGTAGAGACTTTGGGCAATTCGCATGGTTTCCCGCGCCCCCAGCCTCAGCTTGCGGTTAGCTTCCTGCTGCAAAGTCGAGGTCGTAAACGGCGGCGAAGGTTTGCGGGTGACTGGCCGTTCTTCTAGGTTCGTGACAGTCCAAGGTTTGTTTTGAATACGCGAGAGTAAAGCCCGCGCCTGTTCTTCATTCAGCAAAAGTACACGGCGGCCTGCGATAATCCCGCCAGTATTTTCATCGAAATCGCTACCGTTGGCAACTTTTACATTGCCGACTGTCACCAGTTTTGCTTCAAATGCACCAGCCTGTCCTTTGGCGGGAGGTTTGGGAGGGGTCAAAGTCGCTTTCAAATCCCAGTAGCTACCTTGGCGGAAGGCGCGGCGTTCCCGTTCGCGGCATACCAACAGGCGCACGGCGACGGACTGGACTCGGCCGGCGGACAAGCCCCAAGCGATTTTTTTCCACAGTAGCGGAGAAAGGGTGTAACCGACGAGTCTGTCTAGAATCCGCCGAGTTTCTTGGGCTTGTACGACTCGATTGTCGATGTCGCGACAGTGAGTCAAAGCGTCGCGGATGGCTTCGCGGGTGATTTCGTGGAACACCATCCGCTTGATGGGCACTTTGGGTTTGAGGATTTGCAGCAAATGCCAGGAAATGCTTTCGCCTTCGCGGTCTTCGTCAGTGGCTAGAATCAGTTCTGTGGCGTCTTTGAGGGCGTCTTTGAGTTCTTTGACAATTTTCTTTTTATCTTTGGGGATGACGTAGAGGGGTTCAAAGTCAGCCTCCACGTTTACGCCGAGTTGCGCCCATTTTTCTCCTTTAACGGCTTCTGGTATTTCTTCGGCGGAGGATGGGAGGTCGCGCACATGGCCCATTGATGCCTCTACACGGTAGGTGGAGGGCAGGAAGTTGCGAATGGTACGGGCTTTTGTGGGAGATTCGACGATGACTAAGGTTGACATGGCATCTTTTATTATATATGGATGGCGACGCAGAAGCGAGTGTTTAACTAATACGAGTGGGAAGTCCCGCACTCTATCCATTTACAGGATGAGTGACGGGATGAAAACGAGCAGCAAACAAATTGAGCGATAGCGAATCCATGATAGGATAGAACTAAGCGGGGATGATAAGAGTAGCCGTGGTGGGCGAACTTTCCGTTGTATAAAGGCTAGACACCACCTATCAGTTTCTTATTGGTAGCCCCAATATCCCGCTCAGCCGTAAAAGAGCTGATGGATGGGTGAAAAAATCAACAATTCTACTCCTTGGGACACAGGGAGTCTGCCTCGAAGATCAGTAATGATCTTGCTAGTTAGTACGACCTTCGGGTGAGTAAAACCTACGGAGGGAGGATAAGACCAGCTTAGAGAGGGCTGCGAACAAGGCTCTCCCGTTGAAAGAGGAAGCCCGCACTCTATTTGTTTACAAAATGAGTGTCGGGTATGTCACAGAGTGTATGTCAGATGTCAAGGCTTATGGGGAAATTGAGGGCTTATTTTCAAACTACCTTAATTTGTAAGTTATTGCCGATCGCCTTAAAGATGACAAGAAATTAGGAGATTGCAATGCCCATAAGTGTCAACTTAAGCTGTCAACCCGCAAAATCTGTTAGTGGACTCGCCAGTCCGACAGGGGTTAAAACCCCTGTCTAATAGCGAAAGTCCTCTCAAAGAGGACTGAAGAACTCATGAGTCCTCTTGAGAGGACTTTCGCTTTGAGGCAGGGGTTTCAACCCTTGCCGGACTATGGGTTGTACCTTAAGTTGACACTCCTTGGGCACGTGCAGTCTCCTAACTATCGTGTCTCTACAGGATGCACTGGATGCTGAGACTGCTGGATACGGGCTGATAGTTCCTGAAAATCCACGGGCACACCACCCCTACAGCTATTTCCACTCCCCTTGTAGCGTAAAAGCAGCCCAATAATAGGGTGACTTCCATTTTTCCTGCTGCATCATTTCCATCTGCGCCGCCCTTAAAGCAGCCGCCGGCGCTAACTTTTGTTGGAGCATTTTCTGATAAAACTTTTGCATTAATACCGAAGTTCCTTCATCATCCACATTCCACAAACTCACCGCCATCCGCTGAGCACCCGCATACATAAAACCCCTAGTTAATCCCACCATTCCTTCACCTTTAATATTCTGTCCCAGTCCCGATTGGCAAGCACTTAAAACCACTAAATTTGCTGACAGTTTCAAGTTGAAGATATCATTAAGTCGCAAAAAGCCATTTACAGGATTTCCCTTGTCGTCAACCATCGACATCAGAATTCCTGACAGTTCGGGATTTTGGCTGTTGGCAATGCCGTGGGTGGCAAAGTGAACTATTTTATAATTGGCTAAACTGCCATCTATAGCGGTAGTCCGAGTGGCTGAAAAATCAATTTTCTCACTGTTAGAAGCTGAAGGCACTAAACTTAATATTATTTGGGATTCTTGGCGGGTAAAGGGTAGGCGACTGGGCGGCCAGCCCAGATTGGAAGCACGGAGCGATCGATTTAATCCGAGGTTATTTGATTCTAACTTTTCCGTGGTTTCTTTGGTAAGCTTTCCTTTGATTCTTTCATCGTCTGGACTGAAAACTGGATCGGCTAAAATGGCTAAAGTGCGATCGGGTAGTTTTCGATCTCCGTAATTTTGTCGGAGAATTCCGAGAGTTGAAGCGGAAGGCAGGATAATAATTTCATGTTTGGTAATTAAGGGAATATTGGGATTTTGTCCGGCTGTTTGGGAAATATTTAAAGCTGGAAAAGGGGTATAGTGTAGAACACCATCGGGAACGATTAATAAGCGTTTTTCTCCTAATTGGGCTGCGGCGGGTTGTAAAATTAATTGACTGAGATTTGCACTCGCTTCGGCAACTTTTTGGGGAACATTTCGCAAACGTGGGTTGGTAACGGTGTCTCGGAAATTCTTGGCTGCTGTTTCAATGTCAGCGCGTTTTGGCAATTCATAGCTAGTTAGTCCTGTTGAGGTCACAACCCACAAATAACTGCGGTCTTTGCCGATCGCATATTGCAATAAAATAGTGTTTTCATCCAAAACTTTCTTTTGGATTTCTGAGAGTGTTAAAGGTTGGGGTTGGGTGAGGGCGGCATAGCGGGGACTGGCGCTACGAATTTGGGTTTGAATTTGCTGGTATTGTTGTAGAAGTGCGAGGCGCTGTTTGTCGATTTCATTGATTTTGGCTGGATTGGGATTAAGGTTGCTGAGTTCTTGAATGCGCTGTTTTTCAATGGCATCGAGTTGCTGTTTGGCGCGATTTTCTTGTTGTAATAAATCGGGGGAAATGCCTTCGCGAATGTTGGCGTTTGCTTCTTGAAGAAGTTCGAGGAGGCTGCGGGCGCGAGAACGTTCGCTGGCTTCTAAGGCTTTTGTATCGTAACCGGATTTAGGATTAGTTTTGTGCAGTTGCATTAACAGGTCGATGTAGAATTCGTAGTAGTTTTGTACTGTGGCAAAGTATGAGCTGCGGAGTTCTGGGCTGGCTATTTTGGTGCGGAGGTTTTCGATGATTTTGAGAGATGCTTCGATGTCGTTGAGGGCTTCGGTAAGATTTCCGCGATCGCGTTTGACAAAAGCTACGTTGTAAAGGGTGAGAGCTTCTCCGCTGCGATCGCCTACTGCCCGACGCAGGAGAAGCGACTGACTGTAATATTCTAGCGCTTTCTGTTTTTCTCCCAATTCTGCGTAGACACTGCCGATGTTGTCGAGGGTGGCAGCTTCCTCACGGCGATCGCCTGTTGCCCGAAACAGGGGAAGCGACTGGCTGTAATACTCTAGCGCTTTCTGTTTTTCTCCCAAATCTGAGTAGACACTGCCGATGTTGTTGAGGGTGACAGCTTCCCCACGGCGATCGCCTGTTGCCCGAAACAGGGGAAGCGACTGGCTGTAATACTCTAGCGCTTTCTGTTGTTCTCCCAAATCTGAGTAGACACTGCCGATGTTGCCGAGGGTGGCAGCTTCCCCACGGCGATTGCCTGTTGCGCGAAACATGGGAAGCGACTGGCTGTAATACTCTAGCGCTTTCTGTTTTTCTCCCAATTGAGAGTAGACACTGCCGATGTTGTTGAGGGTGACAGCTTCCCCAGAGTGATTGCCTACTGCCCGAGATAGGGGAAGGGACTGGCTGTAATACTCTAGCGCTTTCTGTTTTTCTCCCAATTGAGAGTAGACATTGCCGATGTTGCTGAGGGTGACAGCTTCCCCACGGCGATCGCCTGTTGCCCGAAACAGGGGAAGCGACTGGCTGTAATACTCTAGCGCTTTCTGTTTTTCTCCCAATTCTGAGTAGACAACGCCGATGCTGTTGAGGGTGCCAGCTTCCCCACGGCGATCGCCTGTTGCCCGAAACAGGGGAAGCGACTGGCTGTAATACTCTAGCGCTTTCTGTTTTTCTCCCAATTCTGAGTAGACAACGCCGATGCTGGTGAGGGTGGTAGCTTCAATACGGCGATCGACTACTGCCCGACTCAGGGGAAGCGACTGGCTGTAATACTCTAGCGCTTTCTGTTTTTCTCCCAATTCTGAGTAGACTTGGCCGATGTTGTTGAGGTTAACAGCTTCCCCAGAGCGATCGCTCGCAGCCCGAAATAGGTGAAGGGACTGGCTGTAATACTCTCTTGCTTTGAGTTTTTCTCCCAAATCTGAGTAGGCTTTGCCGATGCCCATCAGGGCGATCGCTTCCCCGTGACTATCACGCGCTTCCCGATACAGTTTTAATGCTTCTTCAAACAGGACGATCGCACCTCTTAAACCTTCCGCCGTTCCTTGCTTATAGAGTTGTAGTCCTTCCTTTAATGCTTTTTCACCAGCCTCGCTACTATTAGTTTGTGCCGTTTCTACAACTTTACCAATCGGCACGGCTGCTGCAACCGGCTGACTTAACTGAAGCGAAAGTGCGATCGACATACCAGCCAAAACTAATTTAGTGCGATCGAGCATAGCCTGTCCTTTGGTATTTTCTTCAATCTTACTCATTAGCCCGCTTAGAGTCAAGGTGGGGAGAGTTGAGGGCGATCGGTATTTTGAATTTAAGTTCAAATCTTCCCGTCCTGCTACCCGCATAGAAAGACAATTATATGAATAATCAAGAATCAGAAATTGAATTGCAATTGCGATCGCGCATCACGGAAACAGTCTCGATTCAAATCCCAACAGATACTTTAGAATCACTTAAAAAAATAGCGGCAAATCGAGATATCTCTGTAGAAGCACTGCTGAAGTTTTATATAGGGCAAGGCCTGCGGGCAGACTTAACTAAAGCCTTTTCAGAACGCCTGCTGGATACAACTGCTCAAGTTCTGGCCAGACACCTTGATTCGGAAGCAGAAATATCAACCATTATCCGAGAAATTAAAGCTGAAACGGCGCGTTAATCAATTATGCCCGATCGATAAATCAGGAAAATCTACTGCTCTTGAACCCGAACCAATTGGCTTTTTTTGCTCGTCCCCAGGCTCTGCCTCCTGTTTGCGCGTGCGATCGACGAGGCAGAGCCTCTAGACATTGGTTCCCAGCCAGAGCCAGGGAACCAGTTGAACAGGTAAAGCCCCTCCGCAAGATATCGCCACAAACACGCCCCAAACTGGGAGCGCGAGGCTGTAATCGGCTACAATCCAGTTTAGTCAAGAATTTTTAACAGTTCACTGCCCAATTACAGGCTTCCCTAGCCTGTATTACCCAACTTGTCTGAAAATATGGATTTTGCTACTCTTGCCGCCCAGCTAAATGCTGGAACTATATTGCCAGAGGGAATCATCATTGTCACCCTCTTGGTTGTGCTCGTGGGCGATTTAATCGTAGGCCGCAGTTCCTCTGGTTGGACTCCCTACGTGGCGGTTGCCGGTTTGCTGGCGGCCGTCGGTGCCTTGTGTTTGCAAGCGGACAACACTAATACTATCTCGTTTCTCGGCGGTTTTAATAGCGATGCCTTGAGTTTAGTATTTCGCGGAATTATTGCTTTGGCTGCGGCTGTCACTATTTTGATATCCGTTCGCTATGTATTGCAAACTGGTACTGCTTTAGCGGAATTTATCGGCATTTTGCTCAGCGCTACTTTGGGGGGAATGTTCCTTTCCGGTGCTGATGAATTGGTGATGATTTTTATTTCGTTGGAAACTCTGAGTATCTCGTCTTATTTGCTGACAGGTTACACAAAACGCGACCCGCGTTCCAATGAAGCGGCTTTGAAATATTTGTTAATTGGTGCGTCTTCTTCGGCGGTGTTTCTCTACGGGCTTTCGCTGCTGTACGGATTGTCTGGTGGCGAAACTACCTTAAGTGCGATCGCCTCTCATCTTTCTACTGTTAATGAGGGTCAATCTCTGGGTTTGGTAATTGCGTTGGTATTTGCGATCGCCGGAATTGCCTTCAAAATCTCTGCGGTTCCCTTCCACCAATGGACACCAGACGTTTATGAAGGTTCGCCAACACCCGTTGTGGCATTCCTTTCAGTCGGTTCCAAAGCAGCCGGTTTCGCTCTAGCCATCCGCTTGTTAACTACGGTTTTCCCCGTACTTATCGAACAGTGGCACTTCGTATTCACAGCCCTAGCAATTCTCAGCATGGTGTTGGGAAATGTGGTTGCTCTTGCTCAGACTAGCATGAAGCGGCTTTTGGCTTATTCGTCGATCGCCCAAGCCGGTTTTGTCATGATTGGTTTAGTTGCAGGAACCGAAGCGGGTTATTCCAGCATGATATTTTATCTGTTGGTTTACCTGTTTATGAATTTAGGCGCTTTCGCCTGCATCATTCTGTTCTCATTGCGGACTGGAACCGACCAAATTAGCGACTACTCCGGTTTGTATCAAAAAGACCCGCTGTTAACTTTGGCCTTGAGTATTTGTTTGCTTTCCCTCGGTGGAATTCCGCCACTAGCTGGATTTTTCGGCAAAATCTATCTATTCTGGGCTGGCTGGCAAGCTGGACTTTATGGCTTAGTTATCTTGGCATTAGTTACCAGCGTAATTTCGATTTACTACTACATCCGCGTCGTCAAGATGATGGTGGTGAAAGAGCCTCAAGAGATGTCAGATGTTGTCAAAAATTATCCGGAAATTCGCTGGAATCTTCAAGGAATGCGGCCTTTGCAAGTCACCGTTGTACTGACTTTGGTGGCGACAACTTTGGCGGGTATCCTGTCGAATCCTTTGTTTAATATGGCTAATGATGCTGTTGCTAACACTCCCATGTTGCAGTCGGCATTGAGTCAGGTACAGCCTGTGGTAGCTGCTGCAAAAATCGAATCTAACTTGTTGTCTCGCCGGAATTAAGTTTACCTGGTTTTGAGAGATGGGAAAGCGCCTGACTTTTTGAAGTTGGGCGTTTTTTTTGTGGGTGCGATCGGCGGTTTCAACCGGCCGAAAGTCAAACCAAGTCTGCCTTCGCAGACTAAGAGATAAAGCAATATTTAAGCTGGATTTGATATCATAGGTCTAATACTTGCTCTGCTGTCAATGCTAATTCTGGGAAAGTTCGGGATATAATGCGATCGCTCCCTCGGTAAGCACTCATTTGATAAACCCCATTTTCATCGAGCAGGTAAACAAAAACAGTCGGCTCTTTCGGGTTGCCCAAATAGTTTCTGCTACCCAACGCTAAATAATCCACAATCCAATATTCAGTAATTCCCAGACGCTGATATTCATCCAGTTTGTCGATATAATCATCTTCCCAATTTGTCGAGACAACTTCTACCACTAATTGTGGAGGTTCAGTTAGAGCTGAATAAGCGAATGGCTGAGATTTCCAGATGGTTTTATCTACTACAGTAACATCGGGGTGGCGGCCTTGTTCTTTACCATTCGGGGTTAACGTTCTCAGCATAAATCTGCCAGATACCCTGTAATTTAGAGGGACGCGATCGACTTCTCTATCAAATTGTTTAATGAGAAAATCGGCAACATCCTCATGTAGTCTTATTGGTAATATTTTCACAATCTCTCCATTTACCAGTTCATAACGGCCTTCATCGGGAAGTTGCTTGATAAATTGTTCAAAACTGAGCATCTGCTTAGGTTCGGTACGAGTTGCGGTCATGGTTGGCTCTCATTTAGCTAGATATTTCGGACTATTCTGCAACCATTTTAACATACTGTTTTAATACAGGTGGAATCGTGAGAATAGTTTCAAATTTAATAAGATTAGCAATTGTTTTCCGTATTGTTAAGAATTGAATTGCTTTCACTAATTTGACTTTTATTACTGTTTCATCCATTGTTTCCAATCTGGTGGCACAGTTATTAACTTAATATGACAGCAGTTACGCAGACACACTACAGATAGTGTGTCAATAACATAGTCTCCTTGCAACTCCTCTTTTAGCCGAAGTGAAAAATCTCCAACACCTGTTCCAATTTCCAGTGTAAACCCTGACACGCGCCCTCCCCAGCAATCGGTTACTGGAGCTCGATCGCTTTTACAGCAGATTGCAGGTTTATGAGATACAGTAGCAACAGTAACCAGTAGTTAGCGTAAAGCTTTTAAGAATCCCTCTCAGAACTCAATAGCAGGCAATAGAGCGATTGCTCTGTTACCTGCTTGTCGAGCAGATCGGGAAGCAAGTGTGCGTGAAGTTTGCGCTAATGGTACGCAGATTAACACAGATGCAACTTAGTGTAGAGGTGAAAATGTTAGTACAAAGTAAGCAAAAAATTTATACTTTAGATGAGTACCGGGAGTTAGAGGAAACTGCTGAGTTTAGAAATGAATATCGCGATGGAGAAATTGTACAAATGGCTGGTGGTACGATCGATCGTAGTCAAATTATAGGTAATATCCATGCCTTCTTGAAATATGCTTTGCGAGGTAAAAGTGCCAGACCATTTAGTGATTTGCGGTTGTGGATTCCTCGGTATCGACGCGGAACTTACCCGGATGTTATGGTAATTGCAGGAGATCCTATTTTTAATGATGGACGCAAGGATGAAATACTCAATCCTATGCTGATTGTGGAAGTGCTTTCTAAGTCTACCAAGGATTTCGATAAAGAGGACAAGTTTCGGTTTTATCGATCGATTCCTGAATTTCGCGAGTATGTATTAGTCAATCAATCTGAGTTTTTAGTGACACAATATATTAAAACTGAATCTAATGATTGGTTGTTTCGGGAATATGAGGGAGAATCGGCAATAGTTTCCTTTGCTTCGGTGGAAGTGCAAATGTCGATGAGCGATATTTATGAGTTGGTTGTATTTGAAACGCAGGAGAGTGATTAAATTATCTTTTTTAACCGCAGATGTAGGCAGATTAACGCAGATAAGAGTTTGTACAGAGGTAAAAATGTTAGTACAAAGTAAGCAAAAGTTTTATACTTTAGATGAGTACCGGGAGTTAGAGGAAACTGCTGAGTTTAGAAATGAATACCGCGATGGAGAAATTGTACAAATGACAGGTGGTACTATTAATCACAGCCGAATTATCCGAAATTTGAGTAGAATTTTGGGAAATTTGCTTGAGGAGAATTCCTATGAGCTTTTTCACAATGATTTGCGGTTGTGGATTCCTCGGTATCGACGCGGAACTTACCCGGATGTTATGGTAATTGCAGGAGATCCTATTTTTAATGATGGACGCAAGGATGAAATACTCAATCCTATGCTGATTGTGGAAGTGCTTTCTAAGTCTACCAAGGATTTCGATAAAGAGGACAAGTTTCGGTTTTATCGATCGATTCCTGAATTCCGTGAATATGTATTAGTCAATCAATCTGAGTTTTTAGTGACACAATATATTAAAACTGAATCGAATGATTGGTTGTTTCGGGAATATGAGGGAGAATCAGCAACAGTTTCTTTTGCTTCGGTGGAAGTGCAAATGTCGATGAGCGAGATTTATGCAAAAGTGGTATTTGAAACCCAGGAAACAGAAGTACAAGCATAAACTAGATTACGGTAAAATAGAGTATGACCGACAAAATGGATAATTATCGGATGGTGGAAACTCTGACAGAAAGCCAGGTTTCCGATTTGATGGAATTATACAAAAACGAATTCTGGTGTGACAAACGCACCCGCGAGGATGTGGTGAAAATGCTCGCCGCTACTGATGTTATCATAGGTTTTGTCGATGAGGGCGATCGGCTAATTGCTTTTACCCGCGTCATCACCGATTTTGTGTACATAGGAACGGTTTTTGATGTCATAGTCCACCCGACGCACCGAAAGATGGGACTGGGTGTGAAGTTGATGGATGCAGTGGTAAATCATCCTAAATTGCAAGCTGTTGAAAGATTAGGACTTTACTGTTTGCCGAAGATGATACCCTTTTATGAACGGTGGGGTTTCAGTGATGATGTGGGCGGAGTTAAGTTTTTGCGGCGAACAACTGGCTAAACTCAGGTTGTTGAAAGCCCCAATTTTTCTCGAATTGCGTCTTCTTTGAAACCTACTAAAACCGCTGTTCCGTCTTTAACAAAAAGAGGACGTTTTAGCAGCATCGCATCCTTAGCAAACGCCTCAATCCACTCTTTGTTTGTCCAATTGTTCCGAACTTCGCCCAAAGCACGGTAAGATTGACCGGAAGTGTTTCGCATGGGTTGAAACCCCAAGGAATTTACCCATTTTTCAATCATTGCGCGAGTGGGTGGATTTTCTTTGGTGTTAATAAATTCATAGGTAACTGCATTATCTTCCAGCCATTTGAAGGCTTTTTTGCAGGTTCCACAGTTGGGGATTCCGTAAACTTGAATTGACATCATATTTGGGAATTGGGAATTGGGCATTGGGCATTGGGCATTGGAATTAACACAAATAACTAATAACTAATAACCCTTCGACTACGCTCAGGGCACCGCAAATAACCAATAACTAATAACTAATAACTAATGACTAATAACTAATGACTAATAACTAATGACTAATAACTACTGACTAATTTAGCATCTTGAATCCATTTTTGCACGCGATCGACTGAAGGAGTCAAATCGTTCCGCTGCATTGTGGCTACGTGCAGCCTCAATATTTGTTGGTGCAATCTCCCCACGGGCATTTGAGCTAGTTGAGCTGGAGAAGCAACGCCTGCGTGGAGTAACAGCCCGCAATACTCACACCCTACACTGGGAATTCGAGCCAAATTTGCCATCGCTACCCATTTGTTAATGTATCGAATATCAATGTGCAACTGATGCGCTAGCGATACCTTCGCCGTTGGTGTTTTAGTCTGGCGAATTAGTTGGGCGGTGGTGCTAATTCCGCATCCTGCTAGTTGAGACTGGTCTTCATTGCTTAATCCGGGCAAATTTGCGATCGGCCAATCCGGCGCTTCCCTAGAACTATAATTGGTTTTATGATAATTTTTCATGGTTTTTTTAAGGATTTTAGTTATATTTTAAAGTATAAATATAAAACAGTCAATAGAGCCGATCGCCATGAATATTTTCCCTGATTACGAATTGTTAACAATTGCTTTGCGTCAGCGAAGAGAAAAACTGGCGAGTTTAATTGATTTTCCCACAATTCTCTGGTCTGGTCGCAGTATTTCTCGTAATTATCCGGCTCTGAAGTTCCCTTTTCGTGCCAGCAGTCACTTTCTCTATTTTGCGGGTTTACCTTTAGAAAATGCGGCGATTCGTTTAGAATCTGGCAAGTTAGAACTGTTCATGGATGACGCACTTCCTAGCAGCACCCTGTGGCATGGAGAAATGCCGAAAAGAGCGGAAATTGCGGCACTAATGGGGGCTGATGCTGATTTTCCCATGGCCCAGTTGAAATCGCGATCCTCTTCGAGGGCTCCGCTAACGGCTGATGCAGCAACTATACCAGTTCAGGATAGTTTGATTTTGTGGCAACAGTCACAAATTCTCGATCGCCCTTTGACACCATCTCAATCACCCGCAGGCATTGACCTAGAACTAACCAAGGCAATTATATCACTTCGTCTCACCCAAGATGCCGCAAGTTTGGCAGAATTACGAGCAGCGGCTGCTGTCACCGTGGCAGCCCACAAAGCCGGAATGGCCGCCACTCCCACAGCTCACATCGAAGCTGGTGTTCGTGCTGCAATGGAAAGTGCGATCGCATCGCAAAATATGACCACTGCTTATCCAAGTATTGTCACCCTACACGGAGAAGTGCTGCACAGCGAACATTATCACAATTCGCTACAAACAGGAGATTTACTATTAGCAGATGTGGGTGCCGAAACAGCAATGGGATGGGCAGCAGATGTGACTCGCACTTGGCCTGTTTCGGGAAAATTTTCTCCTACTCAGCGCGCCATTTATGATGTGGTTTTGGCAGCCCACGATGCTTGTATTGAGAAGATTAGTCCTGGTGTTGAATACCAAGATATTCATCTGTTAGCTGCTCAGACGATGGCGGCTGGATTGGTTGATTTGGGTATTTTGCAAGGTGATGTTGAAGATTTGGTAGCTAGGGATGCTCACGCGCTATTTTTTGTGCATGGCATCGGACATTTAATTGGGTTAGATGTTCATGATATGGAAGATTTAGGCGATTTGGCTGGCTATGAAACAGGGAGAGTTAGAAGCAGTCGTTTTGGTTTGGGATTCCTGCGGTTAAATCGAGTTTTACAGGAGGGAATGCTGGTATCCATCGAACCTGGATTTTATCAGGTTCCGGCTATTTTGCACAACCCCGAAACTCGGACAAAATATAAAGATTCTGTAAAGTGGGACGAGTTAGAAAAATTTTCAGATGTTCGTGGAATTAGGATTGAAAATGATATACTCGTAACAGACAGGGGGAGAGAAGTTTTGACTGCAAAATTGCCTACTCAGGCTTCAGAAATTGAAAATTTAGTTACGGTAAATGCGTAAGTATATCTCAAAATAGAGGTTTACTTGTGCAGTTAAATTGGGTGTGAAACAAGATAAATATGAACAAAGCTTGGAAGGTAGATTTTTTAATGCTGGTGGAAAGGCTGGTAGCACAAGTGCAAAAAATCGCAGCAGCGACAGTTGCGAGCATTTTTCGGAAATCTGTATCCGCACCGCCACCCATGCAAGCTGCAATCTTCCCTAGCAATGAAGAAGAAAGGCTACAAGCACTTCACAGTTATAATATTCTCGATACAGATGCAGAAGGAGCTTTTGATGATTTAACAGCTTTGGCATCCCACATTTGTGGTACTCCCATTGCTTTAGTTAGTTTAGTTGATGCTAATAGGCAATGGTTTAAATCAAGAGTTGGTTTAGAAGCAACAGAAACTCCTAGAGAGTTGGCGTTTTGCGCTCATGCTATTTTAAAGCCAAATGAATTGCTAGTTGTACCCGATGCTACAGAAGATGAACGTTTTGCTGGGAATCCTTTAGTCACTTCTAATCCAAATATTCGATTTTATGCTGGTACTCCTTTAGTAACTGCTGATGGTTTTCCGATTGGGACTTTGTGTGCGATCGATACAGTCCCTCGGCATCTGAACCCGGAACAATTAGAAGCGCTCAGGGTTTTAGGAAGACAAGTAATCAGTCAAATGGAGTTGCGGATTAATTTAGTTAAGTTAAATCGCTCCATCAAAAGGCAAAAACAAGTAGAAGCAAAACTGCGCGCTTCTGATGAGCAAATCGTGAATTTCTTAGAAGGAATGAGCGATGCTTTTTTTGCTTTAGACCCCCATTGGCGATTTACGTATGTCAATTACAAAGCTGCCAATTTTTTGGAGCGCCAACCGGAAGAAATTTTTGGTAAAAATATCTGGGAAGAGTTTCCAGATTTGTTTAGTTCAGTATTTTACAAAGAGTTTCAAGAAGCTGTATCTAAACAAGTGGGAATGAGTTTTGAAAAATATTATCGTCATTTAAAAGTTTGGTTGGAAGTTAGGGTTTTTCCTTCCCATGACGGCATTTCTGTATTTTTTCATGACATCACCAAACGTAAGCGGATTGAATCGGCTCTCAGGAAAGAACAGAAAAAAACTAATGGTTTATTGCTAAATATTTTACCAGAGGCGATCGCTGACAGATTGAAGTCCCAACCGGGGGTGATTGCTGACAAGTTTGAACACACCACTGTCCTGTTTGCTGATTTGGTGAATTTTACTCAAATTTCTACCACGATGTCGGCGACTAAATTGGTGTACTTGCTCAATGAAATTTTCTCAACTTTCGACAAATTAACAGAAAAGCACGGTTTAGAAAAAATTAAGACGATCGGGGATGCTTATATGGTAGCGGCTGGTATTCCCATTCAACGGACAGATCACGCAGAGGCGATCGCCGAAATGGCCATGGATATGCTAGTAGCAATTAAAGAATTAAATGTGAAGCTAGAAGCGAAATTTGACCTCCGCATTGGGATTAATAGCGGCCCGGTGGTAGCGGGAGTCATTGGTACTAAAAAATTTATTTACGATTTGTGGGGAAATGCTGTAAATACAGCCAGCCGTATGGAATCTCACGGCCTACCAGGTCGGATTCAAGTTAGCATCTATAGTTACGAATTACTCCAGGAAAAATATGAATTTGAAGAACGGGGCTCGATCGAGATTAAAGGCAAGGGGGAAATGCAGACTTATCTCCTGAAGGGAAGGAAAACCTCAAGTGATGATCCAAATAAGATTATGCTATAGAGAGAGATATCCGATCCCTAATGGGCCCGGTACTCACCTATATAAATATTAAGTTGAAGTCCTTGGAGCCTTTAAGATGGTTCAATTTCATATTCAAACAGATAGTGACATTCCAGCCTCCACGCAACTGTTCAATCAAATCAGGTTTGCGATCGCCTCGCGACAATTTCCGCCTGGACACCGCTTACCCAGTACCAGACAACTAGCCATGCAGACGGGTTTGCACCGCAACACCATCAGCAAAGTTTACCGACAGCTAGAGCAAACTGGACTGGTGGAAGCTCAAGCCGGATCGGGGATTTACGTGCGGGCTCAAGGCCACGAAGG
The DNA here is from genome assembly GCF_041354475.1 of Microcoleus sp. Taxonomy (NCBI): domain Bacteria; kingdom Bacillati; phylum Cyanobacteriota; class Cyanophyceae; order Oscillatoriales; family Microcoleaceae; genus Microcoleus; species Microcoleus sp. The sequence goes on along the minus strand of NZ_JBGJZU010000008.1, from coordinate 96,903 downwards.
TGGCAGTAAACTCAAATCTCCCATCCTGGATGAATATCCTCTGGCAAACAAGATAGTGCAAGAAAGTCTGGATCAACTGCTGGGACAGGGCTGTACCCTCAACCAAGCCAGGGAATTATTTTTGGCCGAAATTGACTGGCGGCTCCGGTGCAGCGCGCGGGTGGTCGTCACAGCCCCCGCAGAAGACATCGGCGTAGGAGAGTTGATGGCGAAAGAACTCGAACAAGCTCTGCGTATCCCCATACAGTTGGTGGCGATGGAAGATTTGGGTACTTTTTTGGATCAAATCTCTTCGGGAACTGTCATCACTAGCCGCTATTTTATCGGAGAAGCTGAGTCGATCGCCGCACCTCGTTCTGTGCGAGTTATTCCCGTAGACATTTACGATTATGTTCAGGAGATCAAGTTAGTGGGGGGTTTGCCGAAAGACAGTTATTTGGGTTTGGTCAGTCTCAGCCCTGGTATGCTGCGATCGACTGAAGTAATCATTCACAGTTTCCGGGGAGAGGATTTGCTGGTGATGACGGCGCTGCTGTCAGACACCTACAAAATTAACTCCATCGTGCGATCGGCCAGAACAATCTTTTGCGACCAACCAAGTTTTGCTACAGTAAAAGCTGCGATTAACGCCGCCAGAGAAGATATTATTCGTCCGCCCCAACTGGTATGCTGCGAAAATTACATCGGTTCTAAGTCGATTAATTTGCTCAAGCGCGAGTTGGGGTTAGGATAAGTCAGTTGACACGAAAAGCAGTTAAAGTTGTTATTTGTTGTTCTAATAACGAATAACCCATAACCCATCACCCATGAATATTGAAATGCAGCCTTCAATTAATGTCAAAACAGCCATCGAAAGCCGCCGGGCTGCCCGCAGTTTCAGACCCGATCTAATTCCACCAGAAATTCTCAAAGAGATTTTACGCTTGGGAGTGCGATCGCCTTCGGGTTACAACTTACAGCCTTGGCGGTTCATCATACTCCAAGACCAAACAAGTAAGGAAAAATTGAAAGCCTGTGCTTTCGATCAGCGCCAAGTTGTAGAAGCCCCCATTGTATTAATTTGCTGTGGCGATCGGCGCGCTTCTCAACCCGAAAACATTGAAGCCGTCATTGAATTGGGTAAAGCCGTGGGTGGGGTAAATGATACTTTAGCCGATTATATACGCGGCGCAATCCCGCAATTGTTCGAGTCTCATCCTAGTTTTGACTCCTTAGAAGCTTGGACAAATCGCCAAACAATGTTAGCTGTAGCTCATTTAATGATTGCAGCCAAAAGTTTTGGGGTGGACAGTTGTCCCATGGAAGGTTTTGTAGCCTCCAAGGTGAAAGAAGCCTTTAACATTCCCGAAGCAGTAGATGTTTGTTGTTTGCTTCCCCTTGGCTATGCACAAGAACCTTTCAAAAAATACGGCGGACGTTTTAATTTGGATCGAGTTTATTACAGCGAAAGTTATGGAGAATCTTTACGATTTAAAGTTTGAGATTTGAGATTTTACACTTTCCATAAAAGTGCGTTGCAGCCCAATTAATAGGACTTACAAATTTCAACATAATGCTGTCATTCACAAAGGTTGCCAAACATCTCAAATTATGGCAGAACAGGTTATACTGCGTAAGTTCTATTTAACACAGACAACCTACTTATCGAAAATTTCAAATATCAAATCGAAAATTGTTAGTGTGGTGAGAACGTAAGGAACAATTAATATGAAAGTAGCAGCGCGACAAAGCAGAGCGGAAATTCTAGAAGTAGATTTACATAAACATTTACAAGCAGCCGGATTTAAAAATTTACCACTTTATCTAAGCTGCGATTTTCAAGAAGCATCTTTAACAGTAGTTGGAGAACATCCGCGCAGTTTGGTTCTCAAAGCTAAACAAACTTTTGCGGTGCTAGAAGCAGCAATTCTGGAATTGCAACCCCAATCTATTCAACAGATTGGACTTTGCCTGAAAATTACCGGGCAAAAACAGCCCTATGCGTTTCATTCTTTTACCATGAATCACCCTGTTTTGTCAAGGACAAAAACAGTGGAAATACCGCAAAAAGCCGCAGCAATACCCGCAGATTCAACGGAAAGTGCGATCGTACTTAAAGTACCGGAGACGCAGCAGACAACGGAGACAACTCAGGTACCGGATGTAGCTGCTGAGTCGCCCTCGGAAACAGAGGATGGAAACCCATGGTTAGAGGAAACTTTTCCCGATGTGTGGGAGACTCCCAGCCATGAGGAACCGATCGCCTTTAAAGTCTCAGCAATACCGACAGATGGCGAGCTAAATCCCTTCGATCCGCTGGATTTAGAACCTGTCACCGTTACCAAAAAACCCAAGCATTCACCGTTTGTGAGCTTAGCTGTAGTAGCTATTTCTAGTGTGGCGATCGTAGTTTTGGGAGGTGTTTATTACCTGCTGAGTCGCCCTTGCGTTATCGGCGAGTGTACCCCATTGGCTGATGCTCAACAGTTAAGCGATAATTCAGCGAGGACGCTCAAAACTTCAAAAGTTGACAATACTCCCGAAGCAGCGCAAGAACAGTTAAAACAGGCGATCGCCCTTTTAGAACCTATTCCATTTTGGTCAATTCATCACGGCAAAGCTGAAGAGGAACTTGACAGATACCGCAGGCAAAGTCAGAATTTAAACTTGGCAGTAGATGCCGCGAGACTGGCAGTATCCGCCGCAGAAATAACCGAAAATCCGCCCCATAGCGCACAGAATTGGCAAGAATCCCAGTCTCTGTGGCAAAGTGCGATCGCCAAACTCAAAGAAATTCCCCAAAACAGCACAGCTTATCCCTTTGCTCAACAAAAATTAAAGGAATATCGCCAAAAACTAGCAAAGGGAAATAGACAGTTAACCACAGAAAAAAAAGCCGAAAACCAACTGCTAGATGCCAAAAAGACAGCCCAAATAGCAGAAGCCCGCGCCATAGTAGCTCAGCAAGCAGAAAGTTGGGAGAAAGTGCAAGCAAATTGGCAAAAATCCCTCGACAAGCTATCAGACATTTCCACCAATACGGAATCTTACGAACAAGCGAAATCCCTGATTCCTCAATACGAAACCAAACTATCAGAAGCTAGCGAGCGAAAACAAGTCGAAGCAATGGCAGAAGATGCCTATACTCAAGCAGTAACAATAGCTGCTCAAGCGAGAATTTTTGAGGAGCGAAATGCTTGGTTTCAAGCATCAGAACACTGGCGACGAGCCTTGAGTTACGCCGCCAAAGTTCCTCCCACAACTTCTTATTACTTGAAAACCCAACCACTGATGCCTTCCTATAGAACTTATTTGCACGAAGCAGAAGTTAAGTTGCAGGAAGAAAGGACTTTACAAAAAGCCCGCACTGATTTAGATAAAACTTGCAAGGGGAATCCCAAGATTTGCGACTATACTGTTAGCAAAGATTTGATTGCGGTGCAGATGACTCCCGATTACGTGCAGAAACTGCAACAAATTTTCATTCAAGCCGACTATAACAATGCTACCAAGACTCGTCAAGCTGTAGAAAAGCACGTTCAAACTCTGCAACTGGCTTTGGAGGCGATCGGTGATAACGCCAATATTCCCATGCAAGTGTACAATGCCGAAGGCAAGCGCATTGGCACTCACGGCAAGTAGTTGGGATTGGAACAGATTTTAGCGTGGGTTGGCGGAGGCGATGAAGTAAATATTTAACCGCGACTAATCCACCAACCGCCACGCAAAGTCAAAATATGCGATCGCAAATCCTGTCAATAACCTTGTAAAAGGATGTTAGCAATCAAATGCTCCAAAAGGTCAAACTTCATAACTTCAAAAGTCATAAAGATACAGAACTAAATTTTGATGATTCACGCCTCCACGCACTCGTAGGACAAAATAGTTCTGGTAAAACATCAGTATTGCAAGCATTGCATTATCTCAGTCAGCTTACTAATTCATCATTTGCAAATATTTTTCAGAATGAAAGAGCGCCTCAATTTCTTACAACAATTGGGCAAAATAATATGTCTGTTACGGTAAGTGGTTTTTTGGGATACAAATCTCGGACTGATTGGGAAGCTTCCTATAACTGGACACAAAGCGTTAACCCTCCTTGGTTTCCGAGAGCATCATGGAAAGTCGATGGAGAGCCAGGAAATGTGCAAGGATGGTCAAGTTCGCTGAGCGATGCTAAATATCCAATTCCTGAATCTTTGAGATATTCAGTTCATCTGAAGCTAGTAGCTACTAATCTTGCTAAAGCAGCTTACAGCGATGCAATTACGCCGCGAGTTGAGTTCGATGGTTCAGGCTTAGCACCTACCTTAGACTATCTTCGTGACGAAGCTCCAGATAAGTTTCAATCTTTACAAGAAATGTTGAAACGGATTGTACCAGGTGTACGCGAAGTAGGCATAAGACGAGCCAAGGTTATGGTAAATCGCCAACGCTTAATCGAAGTCGATGGCAAATCTATCTCCTACGAAGAAAGTCAGGAAATTGCAGGGCAAGAAGTTGTCCTAGACATGAATACTGGTAAGCGTATACCAGCCCATTCCATTAGCGAAGGAACAATGCTTGCTCTCGGATTACTGACTGTTTTGATGAATCCCCGTCAACCTAATTTAGTCTTACTAGATGATGTTGAACAGGGACTCCACCCCAAAGCACAACGAGAATTAATCGCTGTTTTCAAAGAAATTATTCAACAAAACAACAACCTGCAAATTATTTTTTCCACCCATTCTCCTTACATTGTCGATGAACTTACTCCGTCTCAAGTTCATGTATTAAGTAACAATAACTCCGGTGTGACTCGTTGCAAAAGATTAGATGAACATCCTGATGTAGAATGGGCAAAACAAACTTTAACCACCGGAGAATTCTGGGATGCGGAGGGAGAAGATTGGGTGGTTTCAGGAGAAATCAATGATTGAGTTTGTGGTGATTGTCGAAAGTAGTGCAGACGCACGAACCGCTACTAAATTAGCCGATCGCGTTTTAGTAGATAAAATTGATTGGTTAGAGCCCGATCTGCTGCAATATCATTTTCTATGGAGTGGTTTAGAAGCTGGTACAGAGAATTCTTGTTGGAAAAATATTGATGATATAACTAAACGTCTTTCAGATAAATTTAAGTTCCCCACCATCAGATCGAATGGAAAATTTAAAAGTGATGGTCAATCAGCTAATAAAATTATCAAGTTAATCAGCTTTCTACAATACAAACAAAAGAGAGATATTAAAGCCGTTATTTTGATGCGTGATTTAGACAATCAACCTCAGCGAAGAGAACATATCGAGCAAGTACGTTTAGAGAACATTGATCGACAACCTAAATTAGCAATTATTATTGGTACACCCGACAGAATGCGGGAAGCGTGGGTTTTGAATGGGTTTGTGCCATCTAATCAAGAGGAAGCACAAATCCTTAAAGAGATAACGACAGAATTGACGTTTAATCCTTGCGAAGAATCTCACAGACTACGCTCTAACTCATTGACAGAACCCGATCGCATTAGAAACCCTAAAATAGTTGTCGAAAAGCTTACAGGTGGCAAGATGGAACGGGAACAACAGTGCTGGGAAGACACGGAGCTGGAAATTCTGCGAAAAAAAGGTGTTCAGACAGGGTTAACAGCCTATCTTGATGAAATCGAAGAACGATTAATTCCAATCATTGAATCTGCTGAATAAAAGTGGAACCTAAACACCTTACAGCTATAAGTAGCGCATAAAACCACTTTTTGAATAAGCCCTGTTCATTCAAAACTAATCAGTATCCCCAGGAATCTCATCCGCAATCAATCCAGCCTGAAAAACCTGTTGCGCCGTCAAATTCAACCCTGGAAAAGTTGGCGACTCAATCCGATCGTCTCCCCGAAATTGACTAATTTCATACTCGCCATCAACCAACCGATAAATCGAAATAGTCGGTTGCTTAGGATTCCCGATAAACCTGCGGCCGCCCAAACCGAGATAATCCACAATCCAGTATTCAAGAATCCCGATTAGTTCGTATTCACCTACTTTTTTGATGTAGTCATCTTGCCAATTCGTGCTCACGACTTCAACAACCAGCGGAATTGATGCCCCTTGAGTCACAGTGGAGAATTTTTTCCACAGAGGTTCTGATGCTAAATTCGGACGATTTAAGATCGGAATATCGGGCGAATAAGCTGATTCGTTTTCTGGGGGCTTAACTAATGCTTGTTTGGGGATGAAGTAGGGAAGTTTTACTTTTCTAAACTCAGCGGTTAACTCTGAGGCTAAAAAACCGATAACTTCTTCATGGTCTCCTAATGGCTGTGACATTTCAACAATCTCTCCATTGTGCAGTTCATAGCGTCCGTTTTCTGGCTTCCATTCCGCAAATTCTTCAAAACTTAGTGTTTTAGTTGCTATTTGAATCATGGTTATTCTCCTTAGTGGTGATTAGGGCGGGCTAGAAACACACCCCACAATATAACTCATATCAAATCTGGTAGCATCGGAATTGATATTACTCACAGCCAGGAGACGGCAATGCCCATTGGTGTCAACTTAAGGCTGAAACCCTTGAGAAATCTCGTTTTTATGCCAAGTCTAGATCCCCCTAAATCCCCCTTAAGAAGGGGGACTTTGAGTAACTTCTTGTCCCCCCCTTCTTAAGGGGGGTTAGGGGGGATCTAAGTTTAATGGTCAAACAGCCATCTTTGACTGGGTTTGAGCTTAAGTTGACACCAATGGGCAATGCCGTGTCCCTACAATTAATCATAGTAGGGAAACGGCACGTGCAGTCTCCTCATTCCCAATTCCCCATGCCCAATGCCCAATGCCCAATTCCCAATTCCCCATGCCCAATTCCCATGCCCAATTCCCAATTACCATTTAATCAATTGTGCATCTTGATTAAAAAACCTGCGATACAATCCCTCAGTCAATAGCAAGGTTGCGATTAAAGTTGCCAGCGCTAACACAAACATAATCAAAATCTGGTAAGATGCTGCATCCAGAGGGGCAACACCACTGAGCATTTGACCTGTCATCATACCGGGCAAAGTCACAATTCCCACAACCGTCATTGTATTTAAAGTGGGGATTAATCCAGCTTTAATAGCATCTTTGCGATACTGCTTGACTGCTTGCTGGGGGGTGGCTCCTAAACTCAGATGGGTTTCTATTTCTAACTGACTACCATTAATTGTACTCACGAGTCTTTCACCGGCGATCGCCCCCGAATTCATGGCATTTCCTAATATCATCCCCGCTAAAGGAATCAGGTATTGTGGTTCGTACCAAGGCTCAGGTTGTAGAATTAGCAAATTTGTATAGGCCAAAGTCAAGGCTGTGCCGATCAAAATTGAACCCGAAACTAAAGGTAGTAAATTTTTGATTTTTTTGCTGATGCGGTTGGTGGCGACTACGCTAGCTGTTGTCACCATGATTGCTAAGACTGCTAAAACCAGCCAAGGATTTTTAGCATTGGGGTCAAATACGACTGCCAGCACGTAGCCGACTAAAATTAACTGGATCAGGGTGCGCCCCGCGGCGATCGCGATCGACCCGGACATTCCCAATTCCTGCCAAGCCGAAAGCCCGATCGCGATCGCCACCATGCCCAAAGCCCAACCCAAATCCGTAAAATCTAGCAAAATTAACACAGGAACTCCGTTTCGATAAAGTGATTGTTGGCGCGTCAAAATATAAGATATTGCAATAAAGGTGTCTGGGAAACAGTTTTGCTGCAAGAATTTGGTTTGATAATGGTTGAAATTTATGGTGTGAAGAGTGAATAATGTCCCCCCCCTCGACTTAACCAGCCAATACGCCCTGATTGGCGACGAAATAGCTGCTGCGGTACAAAAAGTGCTTGCCTCTGGTGGCTACATCGGCGGCCCGGCTGTGAAGACTTTTGAACAAGAGTTCGCCAACTACACCGGAGTTTCCGACTGCGTGGGCTGTAACTCCGGCACCGATGCCCTAATTTTGGCTTTGCGCGCCCTCAAAATTGGCCCTGGCGATGAAGTCATCACCACTCCTTTTACCTTTTTTGCCTCGGCTGAGACAATTAGCGCCGTCGGTGCAACTCCAGTGTTTGTCGATATTGACTCTGGGACATTTAATATGGATGTCGATCGCCTAGAAGCAGCCATTACCCAAAAAACCAAGGCAATTATGCCCGTGCATATCTTCGGGCAACCCACAGACATGACACGGCTCATGGAAATTGCCAACAGACACAATCTAGCAGTCATTGAAGATTGCGCCCAATCAGTCGGTGCCCAATGGCAATCTCAAAAAGTCGGCAGCATCGGCCATGTAGGCTGCTTCAGTTTTTATCCGACCAAAAACTTAGGAGCTTGCGGCGACGGCGGAGCAGTCACCACAAACGATCCAGCCCTGGCAGCATCCATGCGGATGCTCAAAGAACACGGCCAGTCCTCCAGATACTTTTACGAAGAAATCGGCTACAACAGCCGTTTAGATGCCATACAAGCAGTGATTCTCAGCATTAAATTGCGATATCTCGACACCTGGAATGCTCAGCGGCGCGAGAAAGCCGAATTCTACAGCGAAATTCTCTGCCACATCCCCGGAGTAGCCGTACCACAAGAATTGCCCAAAGCAAAAGGAGTTTGGAATCAATACACTATCCGGCTCACCAGTCCAGAAAACCCGCACTCCCCTATTTCTCCCTCTAGAAATTTTCGCGACTGGATGCGGACTCAGTTACAGGAAAACGGCATCGGTTCCATGGTTTACTATCCGTTACCTTTGCACCTGCAACCTGTGTACAAATCTTTAGGTTATCAGCCTGGTCAGTTGCCCGTGGCGGAGCAAGTTTGTGGCGAAGTCTTGTCTTTGCCCATGTTCCCAGAACTGTCGAGGGATCAACAAGAGCGCGCGATTTATGGACTCAAAGATTGCTTAGCTCAATCAGCGAGGTTTTTTGACTAAGCACTTGTACTTTTATGTACTATAGTTAATGAAAAGAAACAAATTTAGAAGAAGGAAGAAGGAAGAAGGAAGAGGGAAGAAAGTTTTAACTACCCATGCCCAATGCCCGATACCCAATGCCCAATACCCTATTAATTGTCAATTTCGGAAACTAAGAGGAAAATAAACGAGTGCGTCAGTATCAATCTACTCAAGCTAGACGCTACGATCCACAAGCGATCGCTCAGTATTACCGCAACCGTCCTTGGAAAGCAATTTGGCGAGCCATCACCGTTATTTGGTCCTTTGCAGGCTTCGTCATGGGGATGCTGTGGGACAGTTGGCAGCACGAAGTCGCCGCACACCAGCCGGAACGAGCGGCACACCTGCGACAAATACTGACTCGCTTGGGTCCCACTTTCATTAAAGTCGGTCAAGCGCTCTCGACCAGACCAGACTTGATCCGCAAAGACTTTCTCCAAGAACTGATCAAACTCCAGGATCAGTTACCGCCCTTTGACTCTGCCCTGGCTTTTGAGATTATTGAAGCAGAACTCGATCGCAAAATTAGCGACACTTACAGCCAAATCTCCCCAGAACCAGTCGCAGCAGCCAGTCTCGGCCAAGTCTATCGGGCTCGTCTCATCACCGGAGAAGCAGTCGCCGTCAAAGTTCAGCGACCAAACTTGCTCCCCATCTTGAGTCTTGACCTCTACTTAATGCGCCAGGCCGCCGGATTATTAGGCCCATTATTGCCACTAAATCTCGGTCACGACCTCAGTTTAATTGTCGATGAATTCGGCATTAAATTGTTCGAGGAAATCGACTACATCAATGAAGGCCGCAACGCCGAGAAATTTGCGACAAATTTTGCCGATGACCCGACAGTAAAAGTACCGAGCATCTACTGGCGCTATACTTCAAAATCCGTTCTCACTCTTGAGTGGATTGACGGCATCAAGCTGACCGATATGGCAAGCGTTAAAGCCGCAGGTTTGGATACCAATAGCTTAATTGAAGTCGGAGTCCGCAGCGGTTTACGACAGTTGCTAGAACACGGATTTTTTCACGCAGACCCCCATCCAGGAAATCTATTTGCTCTAGCGGACGGCCGCATGGCATATATCGATTTTGGGATGATGGATCAGATGGAAGAAACAACTAAAGAAACTTTGGTTGATTCCGTCGTTCATTTAATCAACAAAGATTATTTAGAGTTAGCCAAAGATTTTGTAAAACTCGGCTTTTTGACTCCAGATACAAATATTATGCCGATCGTCCCGGCCCTAGAATCTGTACTGGGTGATATCATCGGCGAAAAGGTAGGAGATTTTAACTTCAAAACGATTACAGACCAGTTTTCGGAATTGATGTACGATTATCCTTTCCGAGTGCCGGCCAAGTTTGCCTTAATTATTCGCTCTCTGGTAACGGAAGAAGGTTTGGCCTTGACGCTAAATCCAGATTTCAAGATAGTTGAGGTTGCCTATCCTTACGTGGCGCGACGTTTGTTGAACGGGGAATCTCCGGCACTGCGGCGGCGCTTGATTGAGGTATTATTCAAGGATGGCAAATTCCAGTGGAATAGATTAGAGGAGATGATCGCGATCGCTAGGTCCGATCGGAGTTTCGATCTACTGCCGACTGCACAACTAGGTTTACAATTCTTGCTATCCGAGGAAGGCTCGTTTTTGCGACGCCAGCTAATGCTAGCTTTGATTGAGGACGATCGCATCCACACAGCAGAAGTTGGCAGCCTGTGGAACCTAGTCAAGGAAGACCTGCAACCAAGCCGCCTATTCAACGTTGCTCTGGGCGCATTAGCAGAACTTTCCACAGAAGGAGCCGCCGCCCTCACTCGATTTTAGTCAGTTGTCAGTTGTCAGTTGTCAGTTGACAGTTGTCAGTTGTCAGTTGACAGGAAAGCAGTTGTCACTCAACGCCGTCAACAGTTAACAATTAACAGTCAACAGTTAACAGTCAACAGTCAACAATTCCCAATTCCCAATTCCCAATTCCCATTACCCCAAAAGAATTATTCGTGTATTATTTCCCCGAACCTCCCTATTTTTTTATGACTGCTGGACTCCTAGCAGGAATAGCCTCTGGCTTAGCCTTTGAAGGAACCCTCAAAGAAGCCGTAAAGCTGTGGTCAAAAAATCGTGCTACTCGCACTTTAGCAAACCTGCAAGGATTGCAATTATTCATACCTTTCCTGGGAATGGCCGGAGGAATTTGCGTATTTTTAGCTTCTGGTGTAGAGATTTTTGGACTTCCCAAATTGTTCGCTTACGCTTTATCTTTCCCACTAACCGTACTCACCGGCTGGCTAATTTGGAGACAGCTAGGTAAGCTATTGTTGGAGTTAGAACGGGGAGGCTCCCAAGCCCTTGACTTAGATTCCTATGAAGGATGATAGTTAACAATTACCCCCCTTTTTTTAGATAAAAAAGGGGGTTAATTGTTCTCTAATCTTTGAGCCTAATTAATTTAGATGATTTTTGAACCGCAGAGGACGCAGAGAACGCAGAGTTAGAGGCAGAAGAGACTCGCAATTTATTCAATAATTTTTGTAAAAGCTTTAAAATCTAAAATAGAATGAGTATTTTTATTGTTACTGGTGCCGCGGGATTTATTGGTTCTAACTTAGTAGAAACTCTTTTAAATAGAGGAGAGACAGTAATAGGTGTTGATGAGTTCAACGATTATTACGATCCTTCGCTAAAACGTAAGAATATTGCACGATTTGAAAACTATCCTGGTTTTGAATTAGTGGAAGGAGATATTTTGTCTCTAAATTGGTCATCGCTTTTGTCCGATGCTAAGGTGATTTTTCATCAAGCCGCCCAGGCGGGAGTTCGTGCTAGCTGGGGCGAGGGTTTTCGCAGCTATACCGATCGCAATATTAACAGCACCCAAGTATTGTTAGAAGCTGCTAAAAATGCACCAAGACTGCAAAAGTTTGTCTACGCTTCTTCTTCCTCAATTTACGGAAATGCTGAATCTTTCCCCACGAGTGAAAATGCTTGTCCCCAGCCCGTTTCTCCCTACGGAATTACGAAGTTAGCTGGTGAACGTTTGTGCGGGCTTTACTATCAGAATTTTGGTGTTCCCACAACTTCGCTGCGTTATTTTACTGTTTATGGGCCTCGACAGCGCCCTGATATGGCTTTTCACAAGTTTTTTAAGTCGATTTTGTTCAACCAGCCGATTTCTATTTTTGGCGATGGATTACAAACGCGGGATTTTACTTTTATCAGCGATTGCGTTGCTGCTAATTTAGCGGCGGCTGAGGTTGCAGAAGCTGCGGGGGAAGTTTTTAATATTGGTGGGGGAAGTCGCGTAGTTTTGAAAGAAGTTATTGATACAATAGAGCAGATTGTCGATCGACCCCTTCGGATCGAATTTACCGAAACGGCGCGGGGTGACGCGCGACACACTAGCGCTGATGTATCTAAAGCTAAGAAAATATTGGGTTATCAGCCACAAGTTAGTTTAGAAGCAGGTTTAAGGCGCGAATGGGAGTGGATTCAGTCTTTGTACGGTTAAATCCTATAACACTTACCCAAAAAACCCGGTTTCTTGGAAAAATCGTCGCTATATCCGAGAGATATTGATGCAGAAACCGGGTTTTTGACCGGTTTATCAAGTAGGGACACGGCATTGCTGTGTCCTCTATATCATTCCGATACAACTGGATTTGATATGATTTAACCGCGAAGGCGCTCATGACGCGAAGGAAGAGAAGAGAGAGATTAATAATTACGATGAAGATAGGATTTGATATTATACTATTTATCCCAGAAATTCCGCAACTTAAATTGAACATTATTAACTTTTTGAATTCCCCAACTTTTGAGGTTTCTGTGGAAGCGAACTAGCAAATTTGGAGGGGTGAGTTTTGGCTGGGTTTCCGGCGACTTCAAATAACGGTAGTGCAGAAATATATCTCGGTAGGGAATCTCCACATCTTCGCCAGCACACAATCTATTAATTCTGGCCGCCGAAATACTCATGTAGTGCAAATAAGTCAGCCGCCGTCCTTTATCGTATAGAACATTATCTATCACATCAAATTGGGAAGACCAATGATTCCCCGTCACCTGTTCTGGTTGAGCATAGGCAAAGTTGTAAAAAGAGATTTGGCTGCGGGCGACTAAATAGTTAAGTAAAGATTGGTCAGCCCCCCGCAAAGACATAATTTCTGCTTCTCCTGATGTTAAATATTCTAAATATTGAGAGCAATTATTCGGATTTAAAATGCCTGATTTTGAAGCAAACCAACCCGCACAAAAAGTATGAGATTGCAGTTGGTCAATATTTAAAATTTGTGGCAATTTGGGAGACGATAAATCAAATATATAATTGAGGTCTGATTTGTATTGAAAATCGTTAGCTACCCAATCAAAGTCATCAAGTTTTTGATATATGTAATCCAGATTTCCCATTAACAGAGTGTCTGCGTCAAAATAGATAAATTTGTCAAAAGGGCCGTCAAAACAACATAATTTTCGGTGCATTTCCAAACATTGAACTGGTTTCCAACCTTTAGATTTCCAAACTTTTTGAGCTTTTCCATGAGTTTGCCAAACTTGAGTGGCAAAGTCTTCCCAAAACATGATTGAATCGGTATTTTCAAACAAGGTGACATGAGGACGAGTTGCAATTTCTACGCGCACTTTTTGCCGTCTCTCATCATAGGGAATGATGCAAACTGGAATATCTTTTGCCCCATTCACTTCCAGACTGTTTAATAAGGCGACTAAGTGGTCGAAAACCACATCATTTGCTAGTATATAAATACCATTGGTCATAATTTGAAAATACATTATATCAGGTTCTGTTGATTGGCTGGTAACGCTGATCCGGAGGATCTACCTCCAATTTCACTCCGCAATAAGCGAGGCAGAGCCTCTGGATATCGGTTCCCAGGCAGAGCCTGGGAACCAGTTATGGGGAAAATTAACTATCTCGTAAACCCGCCCCCTCCCATGCTACAAACAATATTATCCATGCAAATATCGAAATATTCTTTGCACTAAATTTGGTTTTTCCTCATTCAGATAACGATAATGTTTCCACAGTTTCCAGTAAGGACTACCAGATTTAATCGGTATTCCGGCCCAATGAATATATTTTAACCTTTTACCTTTGTCATAAAGCACATAATCTATTTCCTGAAAATGCTTGGAACCAGCCCAGCTTCCCGGTTCTGATTCGGTCGATTTCACCAGGTTACAGCGTTTGGGAATTAGTTTAAGAATCAGGTAATTTAGTATAGGTTGGTCAGTGACATTTTGAGTGAAGTCGAAATATTCTCGATGCTGCGAACATTCGCGCAATATTTCGTACATTTGCGATTCTGAAATAGTTCCTTTCCGCGAAGCCCAAAAGCCGCTGTTGAAGACATCTTGAAGTTCGGAATCTGTGAAAATATTTTGTGCTTTGACAATGGGTGAAAATACATTCCGCAGTTTTTCGCTGAGGTGGTGGTAGTCGCAGCAAAAAAAGTCTACTTCCGATAGTTTGTTGAGGTTGGCTGCGATGTCTTCAAAGACGATGATATCGGTATCGATGTACAGAAATTCGTCGAGAGGGCCAAACCAGGCGACCAGTTTTCGCATTTTGTTAGGGAGGGCTAAAAAGTTGCGATCGAATATTTGCCCAATTTCTCTGGTAAACTGTTCGACAAACTCCAGATTTGGGAACAATTGGACTCCGTGGAGATGGCTGAGTGTGGCGGCGACTTGCTGATAATTCTCATCGAAGGGAATCAAAAAAACTGGTACTTGACGATTGTACAAACCTATGCTGTTCATAAGTGCGATCGCACTTTCCATCACCCGGTCGTTCGCCACAATATAAATACCACGATTCATAGATTTATCCTCAACCTTCTCCATACCCTTGTTAACAAATTCGACCTAGAAACCTCAGTATAAGACTTCGGCGCTTCCCGAAAAACTGGACTCTGGGACGGTTCCCGGAGATAGCGATAATGCAGAAACAAATCGCGATAGGGAAAATCAATATTTTCCCCCGCACAAACTCTCCGAATTAAATCCGGCGGCACACCAATATAATGAATGTAAGTCAGTCGGTTTCCCTTATCATACAAAATTTTATCTTGCTCTTCAAAATGTTGAGAACTGACACAACACCCAGTTTTCCGCTCCTCCGGTAAACTATAAGCAAAATTATAACTACTCATGCCAGTTTTCATCACCATATAATTGAGCAAAGGCTGTTCTCCCGCACCTTCATAGAGAATTTCCCCCTCCCCAGATTGCAGTTGAGATACCAGCCATGCTCTAGTATTTTGCTCAAAAAATCCTTGCTTACTGCCATAAAATCCAGAACAAAATATTTCCGATTCTATCCGCTTTTGCTCAAATACTTTAACCAGTTTGGGTGAGTTAATGTTGTAGACTTTAGTAGGGTCGCTAAATTGAAAATCATAAACTACAAAATCCGATTTATCTAACTGCCGAAAAACTGCATCAAGGGAATTCATCAGCAAAGTATCAGCATCCATATAGACAAACTTTGCAAACGGACCGTCGAAAGCACAAAAGCGTCGATGTGCACCGTAAAGCCGAAACTTTTTGCGGTTCAAACGCTCTGGCGCAGCAGCTTCCATAAATTTGTCCCATCGCTCAATAGAAGCGCTATCTTCATAAATAAAAACATTAGGACGGTTGACAATTTCCCCTTTAATTTGCTCTATTTGGTCATCGAAAGGATAAATACAAACGGGAATACTTGAACCTAAAATAACTTCAATACTGTTGAGCAAAGCAACAAGTTGGTCGTAAACTGTATCATTAGCTAGCGTGCAAATTCCATTCATAAACACCTCCTCTCGATCGCAAAATAGTCTCAGAAATCTCTCTGCGTCCTCTGCGCCCTCTGCGGTTAAAAAATCCCAATCCAACCAGAAACAAGCACGTATCGACCAAAAAATAGTCTCAGAAATCTCTCTGCGTCCTCTGCGCCCTCTGCGGTTAAAAAATCCCCCTCCAACCAGAAACGATCGCGTATCGATCAGAAAATAGTATCAGAAATCTCTCTGCGTCCTCTGCGCCCTCTGCGGGTGAAGAACAGGCATCCTGCCTGTTCCACAATTATGGGAGAATTCTCATGGTTTGAGCTACGCTTGTTGCTCTGGCATTTCCAGCAACTCAGGAATCGTCACAAACCGATATCCCTGCTTTTTCAAACCAGCAATCATATCAGGTAAGGCTTTAATAGTACGAGATCGATCGCCCCCGCCGTCGTGCATCAACACAATCGCACCCGGTTTCGCACCCTTGAGCACATTCTCCACAAAAGCTTCTGGTTGAGCCCGCGGATCGGTATCTGCGGAAGTTACAGACCACATTACCACAGAATAATTGTGCTCTTTGGCATACTTGGCCAAGCCGTTATTCAAAACTCCCCCAGGTGGGCGAAAGTAAGTTGTCTTAACTCCCGTTGTTTCGTAAATCAGTTTGGCGGTGCGATCGATTTCGTCAGCAGCCGTCGCCGCATCCATTGGATCGTAGGGATGATGCCATGTATGATTGCCGATCGCATGACCTTCGGCCACAACTCTCCGAGCAATTTCCGGCGAACTTTCCAGAGATTTACCTATCCAAAAAAATGTGGCTTTCACATCATTTTGCTGAAAAATATCTAGCATTTGTGCCGTCGTTTCCGGCCATGGCCCGTCATCAACGGTTAAGGCAATAACTTTATCTGACTTGTTGACTTGTCCCTCAAAAATAGTGGTTCCTTGAAATTTTTCTGGCGGTACAAATGTCAGCAGTTTTTCTTTCGATTCTAATACAGTGAGAAGTTGTTGAATCTGGCGATCGAGATTAAACCCTGTTTGATTGTCTCCTACCTCATGAAATAAAGGATTGGAGGTTAAAGATTGGTTAAGATTTTGCACCTGAGCCACAGCAGTGCCCGGATGGTCATTCGGCTGGAACTCCGGCAGTAGGGCACCCAGGACCAAGCTAATGGCTGCTCCTGTCAGTAAGATCGCCACAAAACGCCATTTTTTTCTTAGTATTTGAAATAAATGATTTCCGCTCACTTCAGATTCCTTTCACTCCACAATGCCCAATATGATAAAGGGAATTGTAGCGAAAAAATCTAAAGCCGATCTATATAGATCTCAGAACCCTGACTTCTTTGACACTCCCCGGCGTGAACGCACGGGGATTCTTGGATCAATCAGTCAACTTGCCCGGTAACAAGTCCCAGTGCTAACAGCAATATCCTGTGTCTACTGCCGGCTCGATCGCACCAAGCCTGCAAGTTCCGACACCGATCGCAAAATATCCCAAACATCCTATCTAGGTTAAGTTCGATCGGCTCACAAGCCATCTGCTTTTCCAGAAGGGGCCACCCACAGGCGGCGAGAATTCAGAGAAATGGGAGTGTAGTACAGCTTCAGCATTGAATTTACCTCCCGTGACACTACCACTTTAGCTCCCACATCTCTTGATTTATCAGAGGTTCAGCCCCAAAACAGCCCCTCGGCTTTCCCGCCAAGCAGCAGATCGAAAAAAAAATTGTATTACCCCCTTGACAGTTTTGTAATACATAATGTAGTATAAATGTATGGCGAAGGGGAAAGAGCCTCAAAGCTTTATCTCAAGAGCAATATGAACCTTGACAACCAAATAGATAATTAATCATGTCACAGACTTTTGGACCTTGGCGGTGTAGACTCCGGCAACAATAACTCCCTTGAGTTGTAGTACGCGGAATCAACCGCCACCCCGTCCAAACAGAAATTCCCAACAAAAATCTGTGGGGTTGTAGCTCAATTGGGAGAGCGTCGCTCTGTCACAGCGAAGGTAGCGGGATCGAAACCCGTCAGCCCCGTCGATAGTCCCGTAGGCAAATTGGTTGAAGCCGTCACCCTCTCTGGCGTGAAGATTGCGAGTTCAAACCTCGTCGGGACTCCCAGGTTAGATGGCCGAGTGGTTTAAGGCATCGCTCTGCAAAAGCGATTTTCGTGAGTTCAAATCTCACTCTAACCTTTGTTCCTATTTATTAATAGGAACAACCTCAAATCTGAAATTTCAAATCAGATAAAATTGCAGCGTAGCTTAACGGTAAAGCCCCAAGTTCATACCTTGGTTAATGCGGGTTCAAATCCCGCCACTGCCACCAAATGCAGGGATGATGTAACTGGCAACATCTCAGTCTCCAAAACTGATTTTCTGAGTTCAAATCTCAGTCCCTGTGCCAATTTATAGTGCTGTAGGCAAACGGTATAAGCCGCTTGATTTTCAACCAAGTGATTGCGGGTTCAAATCCCGTCAGCACTTTGCGTGGGTCGTTGGCAGAATGGTTTTGCAGCCGCCTTTTAAGCGGATGGATCGAGGTTCAATTCCTCGGCGACCTACCAAACTTTCTATCTTGGGTCGGCCCTCCTATTGGTGTGGGTAGCTGTCTGTAAAATAGTAGCTTAAAGCGTTGCTGGTTCGATTCCAGCCCGACCCATTTGTAACTGTATTATGACTTACACAAAAAACCAGGTTTCTGAGAAAAATCTTGCATCTCTACGAGAGATATTGAGATAGAAACCGGGTTTTTGACCCCCGTGGGTGACTCTTGTGTATTTAATATATAGTTGCAATCTTGAGAATGTGTTGTGACAGGACAACAACTCAGTTAGCGCGACTGAAGATTTGAGGGTTCAAATCCCTCCGTTCTCGCTATGGAGAAGTGGCCGAGCGGCTTATGGCGCTTTCCTGCTAAGAAAGAGCGGTTTAACACCCGTCGTGGGTTCAAATCCCACCTTCTCCGTTTCCCCCGATAACTCAGTTGGTAGAGTGCTTGTTTGAAGAACAAGAGGTCGTCAGTTCGATACTGACTTGGGGGATTGCGTTGCCTCATAGCTCAATGGTAGAGCAAGCGGCTGTTAACCGCTAGGTTGTAGGTTCGAGTCCTACTGAGGCAGCCATTTTACACAAGGTTAAAAAGTTGGTAAAGCATAGTGCAGAACTCATTAGCAGCTCAATTATACTCCTGTAGCCCAATTGGCAGAGGCCACAATTTCAAAAATTGTGTTGTGTGAGTTCAAATCTCACCAGGAGTACCAAAAATTGCTCTTGTAGCCCAACTGGAAAGAGGCGCCGGTCTTAAAAATCGGATGATGCTGGTTCAAATCCAGCCAGGAGCATCAACGGGATGTAATTCAGCGGCCAGAAGCCATGCTTTGGGAGCATGGAGTCGTTGGTTCAAATCCAACCATCCCGACTTTACCCCTGTGATGCAATTAGTAGACATCTCTTGTTGAGTGCAAGAGTTTTGTTGGTGCAAATCCAACTAGGGGTATTGGGTATCAAAACCCAAAAGTGCGATGGATTTTGCTCCTGTAGCCCAATTGGTAGAGGCGCTAGACTTAGGATCTAGTTAGTGCTGGTTCGATGCCAGTCAGGAGTATTTGGTGACATCGCGGGTGAAGTAGCCTGGGTAGGCTTGGAGGTCTCATAAGCCTCTTTCTAGTAGGTTCAACTCCTATCCCCGCCACCAAAAATGCAGGTGTGATGTAACTGGCAACATGAGGCTCTTGTAAAGCTTTCTTGCAGGTTCAACTCCTGTCACCTGCTTGGGTAAATACGATCGCTCTTTAGGCAGAAGTGCGATCGCCACCTTCCCAAATTTGCAGTTGTCTTTCTGCTGCAACAAAACAGTTAACATACGGCGTGGGATAAACAAAATAATCGTAAGCTAGCGCCATTTGTCGCGCGGCTTCGCGATAAGGAACTCTGCCGATTCCAGTTCCTAAACCCGGACAAACGACACTCTTAGAGCGCCGCGCTATGCGCTACCGCGCACGCTTCGCTAACGGACGCGGATGTTGTGGGTTCGAGTCCTACCTCTCTCGTTGTTTTTGCTTTGATTTAAGGAGGTTGATTCCATTGCATGATTAGTTTTTTATAGTAACAGCGATCGCCCTTTGCGTATCCCAATCTTGGGAGCCTACATACTTTAGTACGAGAGGAAAGGTAACGCTGTCTTGTGCAGCGGGCGTTTGCGAACGAGGAGTGCGTTGAACCCGGCAGGTTGGCTTGAAAGTAGCCATCCTTTAAAGAGTGTGTAGTAACTCATCGGCCCAGTCCCTCTAGTAACTGAGAAAACGCAATGCTCTGATAACTTGTACGCCAAGTGCGATCGCATAATGTTACCCTTGGAGCCAATTCTCAAGTTCTATTAACAAACAATACGGGAGTGTAACTCAACTGGACAGAGTGTCGAGCTTCTACCTCGAAAGTTGTGGGTTCGAGTCCTACCGCTCCTGCTGAATGGGTTCGTAGCTTAATTGGTAAAGCATCTAACTGGCTGTTAGAAAGATATCGGTTCAAATCCGATCGCAATCCACCAAATTTGGGTCTGTAGCTTAATGGGAAAAGCACCTAGTTCGCAACTAGGAAAATGTCAGTTCGACTCTGACCAGTATCCACCAAAAAAGGGGTCATAGCTCAATTGGTAGAGCGCTTGCTTTGCACGCAAGAGGTTAGGAGTTCAATTCTCCTTGATTCCACTGCGGTGTCTGAAGTCGAAGCGGTCCAGACTCTAGCCCGTGAAGCTAGTTATTAGCGGGTTCAAGTCCCGTCAGACACCCCTCGGAAGATGCCGCTGAATGGCCGGCAACTGGTCTTGAAAACCAGGGTACAGGTGACTGTAAGGGTTCGATTCCTTCATCTTCCTTCCAACCACCAGAAGTCGAAAAGCGAGATTCCGTGCTGATAACGCGGGGATAGGAGGGGCAGTACCTCCCTGGTGGATTGGTTGGTTTATAATAAGTTTAGATTTGCTAGTTATTCAACATAAAAACTATATCAGTCATTAAAAATAGTTTTAAACGAACCGCGAAGACGCAAAGAACGCGAAGATTGGAAAGAGAAGAGAGTTTCACAACTCATTGAAATTCACTAGAGATTATTTAAGGTTAAATTTAGATGAATTTACAACATTATAATTACTATCTGGTGCTTGACCTCGAAGCGACTTGCTGCGATCGCGGAAATCTCAGAAGAGAGGAAATGGAAATCATCGAAATTGGAGCGGTGATGGTGCATCCAGAATCTTTAAGTATTATTGATGAGTTTCAAAGCTTTATTAAACCGATTCGCCATCCCATTCTCACTGAATTCTGCAAGTCGCTAACATCTATTTCTCAAGCACAAGTCGATCGAGCTCCGACTTACCCGGAGGCGATCGCACTTCTGAAAAAATGGCTGTCTGGTTACTCAAATGGCGTGTTTGGTTCCTGGGGCGATTACGATCGCAAACAATTCCAACAAGACAGCAACTTTCACAAAGTACCTTTTCCCATTGCTTATCCTCATGTCAATCTCAAACAATTGTTTTCGGAAAAACAAGGTTTGCAAAAACGACTTGGCATGGCGAAAGCTTTGCAAATTGTGGGTTTACCGCTAGAAGGAACTCATCACCGAGGTATAGATGATGCGAGAAATATTGCTAAATTGTTGCCTTATATTCTGGAGCCAAAACGGATTTCCTGATTTGCTATCAAAGGAGGTGTTTGCCCGATCGCACTTCCGCAAACCTAATGCCCATCACCCTATCAGACTCTCAAGCACAGCTAGATAGGGCAATTCTCTGCGGGGCGATCGCACTAAATTTGAAAAAGTATTGCCAAAATAAACTAGCTATGTTATCTTAACAAAGATGCGGGAGTATAGCTCAGTTGGTTAGAGCAGGTGACTCTTAATCTCAAGGTCGAAGGTTCAAGTCCTTCTACTCCCATCAATTTCTAGGCTTGGCGAGTCAATAGTTTCAGGTTTATTGTCTCATCTTTCGCTTATTCCTGATTTGAGCGTGGCGCTTCCATCGCAAGTTTACCGGAAAATTGGCTATAAAGCCCCGTCTTTGGAGGACGGCTTCATAAAGTTTTGCAAACCTCGATCAAATATTATATCGAATAGATTAGTATAAGGTAGGAGGTAAAATCATGCTAGTTTTTGAGTTTAAAGCCTACGGGAAATCCGATCAGTTCTCTGCGGTAGATGAAGCAATTCGTACAGCGCAATTTGTCCGAAATAGCTGTATTCGGCTGTGGATGGATAATCAAAAGATTGGGCAATACGACTTGCAGAAATACTGTGCCGTACTGGCTCATGAATTCCAGTTTGCATCAGAACTCAACTCAATGGCCAGACAAGCTAGTGCCGAAAGGGCATGGTCTGCCATATCTCGATTTTACGACAACAGTAAAAAGAAAACTCCCAGCAAAAAAGGGTATCCCCAGTTTCAAAAAAATTGTCGTTCTGTCGAGTATAAAACTAGCGGATGGAAACTCGCTGAAGATAGAAAGTCTATAACCTTTAGCGACAAAAAAGGGATTGGGAAACTTAAATTGAAAGGTACTCGCGACCTGCATTTCTACCAAATTAGCCAAATAAAACGGGTGAGATTGGTAAAAAGGGCAGAGGGAGTATACGTTCAGTTTTGTATTGACGCTGAGCGAAAAGAGAATACTGAACCAACAGGAAAGACTGTCGGTTTAGACATGGGATTGAAGGAATTTTACACCGATTCAAATGGGGTGACGCTCGAAAATCCTAAGTTGCTCCGTCAAGGTGAAAAGGTTATTAAACGTTCTCAGCGTCGCTTATTAAGAAAAGTAAAAGGTTCAAAAAATAGAGGCAAGGCTAGGCAGATTTTAGGTAAGCGCCATCTCAAAATAAGTAGGCAACGTAAAGACCATGCTGTGAAGTTAGCACGGTGCGTAGTTCAGTCTAACGACTTGATAGCCTAGGTCGATTTGAGAATTAAAAATATGGTTAAAAATCACTGTCTAGCTAAGTCGATTAACGACGCTTCTTGGTATCAGTTCCGCCTCTGGCTGGAATACTTTGGAAAGGTATTTGAGAGAGTAACTGTTGCGGTAAATCCGCAGTATACCAGCCAAGAATGCTCTAGCTGCGGTGAAATTGTGAAAAAAACGCTATCCACTCGCACCCACATTTGTAAATGTGGCTGTACGCTTGATAGAGACTTCAAAGCAGCTAGAAATATCTTAAGTCGGGGATTGGGTACGGTAGGGCATACCGGAACCTTTGCACTTGATGCAAGCAACGCTTTAGGAGAACCGACCTCTACTCTGATTGGATAAATCTTGTCAAAGCAAGTTGGCTCGTAGATTAAAGAATCCCTGTGCGTTCACGCACCCGGAGTGTCAAATTCTGATTCCATAATATTACTGTTTATAGTTTGAACTTCTCAGTGCCCAATAACCACACCTCAACTCAATCCTTTCAATTTGACTCCATCGACAGCGCTCTCGCAGACCTCAAAGCAGGTCGCGCCCTGGTAGTAGTCGATGACGAAAACCGCGAAAACGAAGGCGACGTCATTTGCGCGGCCCAATTCGCCACGCCAGATAATATCAATTTCATGGCAGTGAACGCACGGGGTTTGATTTGTCTAGCCTTGACGGGCGATCGACTCGATCGCCTGGAACTGCCCCTGATGGTCACCAAAAATACCGACAACAACCAAACCGCATTTACCGTCAGCATTGATGCAGTCCATGGCGTTAGTACCGGCATCTCCGCCGAAGACAGAGCCCGCACCATCCAAGTAGCAATCCACCCCGACACCAAACCTCAAGATTTGCGTCGTCCCGGTCATATTTTCCCCCTGCGGGCGATCGATGGTGGCGTCCTCAAACGCGCTGGCCACACCGAAGCCTCCGTTGACCTCGCCAGACTCGCAGGCCTCTATCCCAGCGGGGTCATCTGCGAAATTCAAAACCCCGACGGTTCCATGGCCAGGTTGCCAGAATTAATCGAGTATTCCAAAACCCATAACCTGAAAATCATCAGCATTGCTGATTTAATTAGCTACCGACTGAAGCACGATCGATTTGTCCGTCGCGAAACCGTCGCCAAATTGCCAACTCAATTCGGCGAATTTATGATTTACGCCTACCGCGACACTCAAGACAGCTCCGAACACGTTGCCGTTGTCAAGGGCGATCCAGCAGAATTTAAAGACAAACCCGTGATGGTGCGGGTGCATTCCGAATGCCTGACCGGCGATGCCTTGGGTTCCCTGCGCTGTGACTGCCGAATGCAACTGCAAGCCGCACTGAAAATGATTGAAAATGCGGGTTCTGGCATCGTAGTTTACTTGCGCCAAGAAGGTAGGGGCATTGGACTGGTGAATAAACTCAAAGCTTACTCGCTACAAGATATCGGGTTTGATACCGTAGAAGCCAACGAGCGCTTGGGTTTTGCTGCCGACTTGCGGAACTACGGCGTGGGAGCACAAATGCTCAATGACTTGGGAGTTCAAAAAATCCGGTTAATTACCAATAACCCACGAAAAATAGCAGGTTTGAAAGGTTATGGCATAGAAGTAGTCGATCGCCTTCCCCTATTAATTGAAGCCACAGATTATAACTCTATCTATCTGGCAACAAAAGCTGAAAAACTAGGTCATATGCTATTGCAAACTTATCTAGTCACAGTGGCAATTCAGTGGGACGAAACCAAGGAAGAAGGTAGAGGGAAGAAGGAAGAAAGCCCTTCGACTACGCCAACGGTACATCGAGGGAAGAAGCAGGAAGGAGAAGAAGCTTTAATTCCAGGACTGCAATCTCGAATTGCCAGGAGGTACGAACACCTGGCAAAACTGCGACATCTGGCGGCAAATCGGGATTTATTGTTGCAAGAAGAAGCGCGCCCCGTGGGGATAGCCCTGTTTGGAGAAGGTTCCTTAATCTTTCACCTCGGCTTCGACCAAGCTGGACTCGCGGCCACCGACTGGTATAAAGAACCAAGTCACCCTTATGTCAAGGCGATCGCCCAAATTCTCAGCGAAATCAGTACCTGGGAAGACTTGCAAACATTAGAATTCATGGTTTCCTCCGGTTCCGATCCGCTCAAAATCCTGCAAGTCCAGCTCGATCGCGAGACATTCCCTTGGTCAGAATTAGTCGGAATTTGCGATCGGCTCAAACCTCAAAAAATTTACAGTTTTGCTCCTCTTGCCTGAAGGCCGAAGGTAGAAGCCAACCCCCCCTAACCCCTAGGGGGAAGGCAGAAGCCAAGAAAAACTGTGAATTTCAGAATAATACTTGTTGATACCAGCATCTTCCTTATTAATACTCATTAAATTATTCACTAGGACTTTTAGTTAATGTTAATTTTTTTAGACATTGATGGTGTACTTATTCCTGACAGAAGACATGAAAAATCGAATTTGCAAACAGATATAATGAAATTTAATTCAGCTTGCCTTAATCACTTTGAAAATGTCCTTCGTTCCTATCCTAATGTGCGAGTAGTAATTTCATCATCCTGGCGTGAAATATTCCCCTTCGAGGTGATACCGCCATTATTTTCACCAGATATCGCTATCCGTATTATCGGATTCACCCCTTTTCTCAACCCCAAAAATATTCATCAACACAAATATTTACGACACCAGGAAGTTCTTGAGTATCTTCGACAAAATCAAGCAGAAAACTCACCTTGGGTAGCAATTGACGATATTCCAGAACACTATCCGCCAGATGCGCCAGTTGTGGCTATTGATGATTACAATGGTTTTGACCAGAACTCAGCAAAGATACTTTCAGAATATCTAACTTGATTTCAAAGCTTAGGAAAAAAGTATCGGAATAGAGAGGGTGAATTTGACATGGACATGAATGTTGGTGACTTTCTCAATCGGCTCGACCTCAGAGGACAGGCCCTTAAAGGTATCAACCTCAGTGGCGCAGAACTCCGAGGAGCAAACCTCAGAGGAACCGACCTCAGAGAAACCAACCTCAGCGAAGCTATTCTCAGATATGCAGACCTGATAGAAGCTGACCTCACCCTTGCCAATCTCAGGGGGGCCGATTTAGCAGAATCATTTCTTAATTTAGCCAACCTCACCAAAGCCGACTTGACTGGTGCGGTGCTTAGAGAAGCTACTCTCGTAGGAGCTGAACTGTTGGGAGCCAACCTCCAACAAGCAAGTTTGATTAAAGCCAATTTAGTTGGAGCGAATCTCCAAGAAGCCAACTTCACCAGAGCCAACCTCAGTGGGGCAGATTTGCGCGGTGCCCAGTTGATCGACACAATTTTAGACAAAGCTGTCTACAACAATCGGACGGTTTTTCCCTACGATATTGACCCCAGTGCCATGGGAGCATTTTTACTAGCTCCCAATGCTTCACTCCCAGGCTTAAATCTGTCTATGGTAGATTTAACTGGAGTTGATTTAAAAGGCTCAGATTTGCGCCGGACAAACCTGTGCCAAGCTATATTATTTGGAGCCAAACTGGAGCGAGCCAACTTAACAGGAGCCAACCTCAGCGGATCAGACTTGAGAGAAGCTAATTTGAATGGCGCGATTTTGGAAAAAGCTGTTTATAGCAACAAAACATTATTTTCAGAAGGTATTGACCCCAGGATTGCCGGCGCTTATTTAATTGCTCCCAATGTATCGCTACAAGGTTTAAATTTGACCGGAGCCGACTTGAACGGATTGGATTTAAGCGGAGCTAATTTGAGTGGAACTAACTTAACTTCAGTCAACCTCAAAAATGTAGACCTCAGCAGATCTAGCCTGAAAAAAGCTTACCTCAAAGGTGCCAACTTGGAGGGAACCGATTTGAGAGGAGCAGATTTAAGCGGCGCAATTTTGCAGGAAGTAAACTTGAGGTCAGCAGACCTCCGAGGTGTAGACTTAACTAGGGCTGACCTCAGCGGTGCTAATTTGAGCGATGCCGATTTGAGGGAGACAGATTTAACCGGGGCGACTTTGTTGTTTGCTAATTTAAGCGGAGCCGACTTGAGAGGTGTAGACTTGACAAAAGCCGATCTCAGTGGCGCTAAGTTGAACGAAGCCGACCTCAGAAAAGCAGATTTAGTGAGGGTAAATTTAGAAGGAGCCGATTTAACTGAGGTAGATTTGAGCGATGCTCATTTATTTCGAGTTAATCTCAAAGGTGCTAATCTAAAAGGGGCAAACCTGAAAGGGGCAAATTTTAAGGTAGTATTTTTAACTGATGCTCATTTGAGCGAAACGGATTTGACTGATATCCATCTGAGTCCGAGTTTCTTTGAACTGCCATGGGAATCAGAAGAGTAATTAGTCATTAGTCAGCAGTCATTAGTCATTAGCTAAGAAGTTAAGGATCAATAACTAATGCTACTTCTTAAAAACTAAATATTAATAACCAATGACTAATGACTAATAACTAATAACTAATAACTAATGACCAATAACTAATGACTACTGACCAATAACTAATGACTACTGACCAATAACTACTGACCAATAACTACTGACTACTGACTAATGACTAATGACTACTGACTAATGACCAATAACTAATGACTAATGACTAATGACTACTGACAAACCTTTAGGATCTGTTATTCAAGGTTCCCTCAGCAAGGGATTAGAAGTGCGACTGCACGCCGACGTTTCGGTAGAAGATATGAGAGTGGGGAAATTTTTAGTAGTGCGCGGGGTCCGATCGCACTTTTTCTGTATGCTTACCGATGTGTCTCTGGGAACATCCAGCGGACGCATTTTATCCAATCCTCCCAACCCCAACGACGATTTTTTGATTGCAGTGCTCGCCGGCAGCAGCACCTACGGTACAATTGAACTAGCTCCCATGTTGATGCTGACTGCGGAACGAGAAAAACAGCAGGCAATTTTCGCTCCCAACTCCAGCACAACTAACGGTAAAAAATCCGCCACCCAAAACTTAGGATCTTTGCAGCCACAAAGCAGCGCTGACATGGAACTATTGCCAGTTAAAACCATTCCCAGCCACTTTTCCCAGGTATTTGATGCCAAAGAAACTGACTTTCGGGCAGTTTTTGGCTGGGAAGATGACCCCTATCGCCGCAATTTTGCGATCGGCAAACCCATTGACATGGACGTTCCTGTATGCTTAGATTTAGATAGATTTGTCGAACGCAGCAACGGAGTTTTTGGCAAGTCTGGAACGGGCAAATCTTTCCTCACCCGCTTGCTATTATCCGGGATTATTCGCAAACAAGCTGCGGTGAATCTCATTTTTGATATGCACTCAGAATACGGCTGGGAAGCAGTTTCGGAAGGTAAACAATTTAGCACGGTCAAAGGTTTACGGCAGTTATTTCCCAGTCAAATTCAGATTTATACCCTCGATCCCGAATCAACAAAACGTCGGGGAGTCCGCGATGCTCAAGAATTATACTTGAGTTTCGATGAAATTGAAGTGGAAGATATCTCCTTGGTGCAGCGGGAGTTAAATCTATCGGAAGCTAGTATTGAAAATGCGATTATTTTAAGAAACGAGTTGGGTACTGGTTGGATTAATAAGTTGCTGGAAATGAGCAATGAAGATATTTCCATGTTTTGCGAAGAGAAGCGGGGAAATAAGTCTTCGATTATGGCTTTGCAGCGGAAGTTGGAGAGATTGAACGATTTAAAATACATTCGCAAACGCTGTCCAAAAAATTATGTGAGTGAGGTTTTGCAGTGTTTGGATGGTGGCAAAAATGTGGTAATTGAGTTTGGTTCGCACTCGGATTTGCTGTCTTATATGTTAGCAGCAAATGTGATTACTCGTCGCATTCACGGATCTTATGTGCGGAAGGCTGAGAAGTTTTTGCAGAGTAAGAATCCGTGCGATCGCCCGCAGCCATTGGTCATTACTATTGAGGAAGCGCACCGTTTTCTCGATCCGGCGATCGTGCGATCGACCATTTTCGGTACGATCGCCCGTGAAATGCGAAAATACTTCGTAACTCTGTTAATTGTAGACCAGCGTCCGTCCGGTATCGACGGCGAAGTCATGTCGCAAGTCGGAACCCGTATCACAGCGTTGTTAAACGACGATAAGGACATTGATGCTATCTTTACGGGTGTTTCGGGAGGTCAAAGTTTGCGATCGGTTTTGTCGAAACTGGACTCGAAGCAGCAAGCATTGGTTTTGGGGCACGCTGTACCGATGCCGGTGGTTGTGCAAACTCGTCCTTATGATGAGCAATTTTATCGGGAAATCGGTGATATTGATTGGCAAGAAATGCCTGATGCAGAGGTATTTGCAGAGGCTGAAGCCGCTAAGATGGATCTGGGGTTTTAGTTGGGATGGGCGATCGCACCTTTGAAATTGTAGGGTGCGTCAGCCCCCAGCGTTTCCCTTGTATAATAAGCGATCGAGCTGACTTCGTTAGTGGTTTAAATGCGTAACAGCTAACTCATTTCGACATCGAAGGAATTCCAGAGCTAGAGGAAACGGGCGATCGGGAAGCGACGTGGCGGTGGATGAGTTAATTTAAGTATTTTCCAACATGATTGAAGTATTTTCCTACGTGAAAACAGTTATTTTCATAAAGATTTAGCATAAGTTAAATAACTCTCAGTAAATATACATAGGGTTTGCTGAATAAGCCGATCGCACTTGACGTGGCCTGGGTTACACGATCGCGCGATCGAGAGTAAAGTGCAAGATAAACAGGTAAAATAGAGCAAAACCCGTGCATAACCACCTGCGATCATGTACAAGAAAGCTGAGCTTGCTCTCCTCCCAGCCTTAGACTTTGAACTAGCCAACGGCTCTAAATTGTCTGGTGACAACCGCTGGGTAAAAATGGCCCAAATAATCCCGTGGTCTGAATTTGAATCAGAATATGCGGCCAACTTCCCCACAGACTCATGGGGCACCCGCCAAATCGTTTCGGATGGCATTGGGGGCATTAATTATCAAAGAAAAACTGGGAATTAGCGATCGCGAAACGGTAGAACAGATACGTGAAAACCCCTATCTACAATACTTTATCGGTCAATCAACCTACAGTAATGAACTACCCTTTGACCCATCACTATTAGTACACTTTCGGCAACGAATTAGTCCCAACCTAATTAATAAAGTGAACGAACGCATGATTGAAAAAATGCGAGAAATCACGCCAATCAAACCCGAAAAAAAAAAGGATTCGGACGCCAAAAATGAGTCACCCAATCGCGGCAAACTAATCAATGCAATCTGCATGCAAATTTGGGCAAGGAAAACGAAGATTCGGTCTGAATCGAGTAATGGCTAAACTTGATAATACATCTGCTACAGTTATTGCAATTACTTTTTTGGTCATCAACCTTACTACCTGGTGGCGCCGGGTTTTTTGTGTGTTTTTATGTTTATTTGGAAAAAGAACACCTGTTTTTGGGTTGAAGATAATCTCCAATTATAACTGGATGAAAACGATACAGAAGAACTTATATTAACCAAGCTTGAATATATCGATCGCTCCTGTGATTGGTTTGCGATCGATTATTCAGCAAACCCGAATTAGAGACAACTATTTCATTAGACAATCTTGCCACAGATGTAGAAGGCGACCCTCTGACAATTAGCGTCCTCAATCCAGTAAACGGCACAGTAATTTTCAATCCCTTAACGAACAAAGCATCCTTTAAACCAGCAACCGGTTTCTCTGGAATTGCCAGCTTTGATTTCCTTGCCAGCGACGCTTTTGGGAGTTCAACGCCCGCGCGGGTGACAGTCAATGTCAGCGATGTTCCTCTGCTGAATCTAGATTTTGTGAAGCGAAATCCGATCCTCAATGCAGGAGAAAATACGGAATTGATTGTACTTGGAGACTTTGCCGACCAAAAAGGTGTAGTGCTCCCAGATTCTTATTTAACTTACACTTCATTCAATCCAGAAGTAGCACCAATAGACGCAGCCGGGAAAGTGACAGGTTTAACCAACGGCACTTCAATTTTGAGCGCATCTCGAAATAACCTGCAAGCAGTCACCCCCATTCGGATTGGGACGATGCCAGCACCCACAACAGACGCTCAATTGCATCAGATACTAGCCGAAATGTACGGACTAGACCCATACCCAGATGCCGTCTCCCTATCTGTTGGTTCAACACGGAAACTCTCTCTCGGCTTAAACTCCAACTTCACCGAAGCCAACCTAACCGCAGCCAGCACAGGTACACGCTACTTTAGCAACAACAGCAACATCCTAAACGTCAGTCCCGACGGCACCATTACAGCAGTCGGCATTGGCGATGCCACCGTTACGGCCATTCACGGAACCGCCTCCGCCACCATTCCAGTTCGAGTCGAAGCACCGAAAATCGGCACAACAGCCTTGGGAACCGACGGTGGCATCATCAACTCAAGCGACGGAACCCTAGCAGTCATGATACCTCCGGGCGCCCTTAAACAGAATGCAACCGTCAGCATTGCCCCAGTCAACCAACAAAACTTGTCCCTACCGCTGCCACCGGGATTTGAATTTGCAGGGGCCTTCAACTTAAACTTTGGCGATAACTCCCTGAATATACCCGCCCAGTTGGCAGTACCAGCACCCGCCGGATTAGCACCTGGAACTGTGGCATACTTCCTGCGAAAAGGAGCAATTCCTGACGCAACCGGCACTTGGAATCCGATTTGGCTGCAAGAAGAATCAGGCATAGTCGGGGATGACGGCAACATTCGCACCCAGTCTCCTCCCTATCCAGGTGTTGTCAGACCGGGCGAATACGCAGTAGTTTACGCCAGTCCGACAGGCAGCGCCACCTTAGTCAAAGGTCAACTTACCCTCAACTACAACTTCCCCCTAGCATTTTTTGGCATCATTGACCCCCTGGGAAACATCGGCCAGCTAATCGACCCGGACAAATTCGTTACCACCCCAGCCTTTACAGTAACTCGCGACATATCTTCAGTACAGGTAGTAGCAATCCCCAAGGTGGGACTGCCCGTAGTCACAGAGGTGGGCGTGCAGCGAAACGACGACGGCACCGCCACTTTCAAGGCAGCTTTGAATATGCCAGCCCCAACTACCTCTGACCCCACAACACCTCCTGTCCTCCAAAAAGCTGAACTGAAATTCAAGGATGAGAACAACCAGCAATTTGAGAACAATGAGCCCCTCTTATTTCTGACCGGGGGCAACATTTTAGTCAACAACGCCAGCGACTCCAAAGGCAGTAAGTTTGAAGATTTGACAGTTAAATTCTATGCAGGCAACTCTATGTATGAGGGCACTGTAGTACCGACACGCAGCCGCTCTCTTGGGGGCAATCAGTATGAAGTAGCAGTTAAAGTGCCTGATACAGTAGTGCTGGGCGCTTCAGGCGTCGTGCTGGAGAGGAAGCAGAACCAGACCGTCGAGCAAAAAGGCGTTACACCAGTATACAAAGAAATCCAGTACAACAGCAATCCAATTCGGCTGCCAGAGGGGGCAGAGTACGTTTTTGCAGCCTTGGGCGGTTCTGACCGAGTAGCGGTTCTCAACGGTAAAAACCCCGAATCAGTGGTTGATACTACAAACAGCAAGGACTTGCTGTTGGCTCAAATTCCTGTGGGGACTAGCGGTGTCACAGATTGGGCAGAATCAACAGCCGTGACTAGCGACGGAAATCGCGTTTACGCAACCTTGAGGAATTCAGGTCAAGTGGCATTGGTCGATCCAATGGTACTGCGACAGGTAGATACTGTGCCAAATACTTCAGGCGTCAATCCCATTGTCCTCCCGGCGGGCGCTAGACCCAAGTCAATAGTCATCAGTCCTAGAGACGATTATGCTTACATTGGCGACTTGAATCAAGCGAAAATTTACGTCCTTGACATCAACCCTAACTCGGCAACTTATCACAAAGTAGTTGAGACTATTAACGTCACTTCACCATTAGGATTGAGTCAGTTGGCAATTAGTAGTGACGGGCGGCGGCTGTTCGGCACGGGTTCTGATAATAATGAGCAAGTGCCTAATCGTCGGATTTATGCAATCAATATTGACTCGAAGGATCGACCGAAGGATGAAGATTCTAATCCTCGTAAGTGGCATCAACAAATCGGAGTTATTCCTACTATTTCGGAGACCGAGGGAATATCAGCTACGAATGAGCCGACGAAAATGGTGTTCACGAACGGATTGAATCTGATTAATACTGACCAGAATGACGGGCCTGGTTTTGGGGTGTTGGAAATTACTTCGGACGATCCTCTTAACTTTACTGCTTCTGTGAGTTATGCCCCTTTAAGTTTGGGTTTTCCTACTGATTATTTTGATGTGAATGAGGGGGTATCTGTCACTGTAACGCGGGATGGGCGGTATGGGTTTGTGGCTGGTCGCAATTCTGGAAGTCTTGGCCCTTATGCAGATGTGCGTTCTGGGGGAAATATTGGGATTATTAAAGACCCCTTGGGGCCAAATCCTCAATTAATCGGTGCTACCAGACCGATTCCAGAGGCTCTTACTAACGATTTAGTGCTTTCTAATGACAACAAATACCTTTATGGCTCTTATCCTTCTCTGACTGGTAGCGGGAGCGTTTATGCTTTCGATGTTGAGGAAATGATTAAAACTCTGGACAATCCCGGTCAATTCAAAATTGATAGTCTTGACAGGGGTGTTAAGTCTCCTTTCTTCAATGCTACTACGGCGAGGTCTGTGACTGCGACTGATTTTGCGAGGGTTCCTATTGATGATATCAATCCGGCTGTTAGTATTGCTGCTGACTATGGGATTCTTCAGGAGAATCGACCTGCTAATCAGTTTACTTATGGGGTGCTGCCACAGACAACACGCGCACCCGTAGGTACTGGGGGCAATTTACGGGATTTGAGTTCTGCACCGACTGACTGGTTGAATTTGAAGGGGCCTGGTGCAACTACAAATGACCTGACTCCTACTTTTCAATGGCAGTTTGCTCCTGGTTGGGAGGATGTGAAAGAAGTTAATCTTTTTGTCAGTACGTTCGAGCAAGGGAAGGGTTTATTGCCCTGGGATAAGGTTGTCAATTTATCAGATTCGGCACTCCTTCCCGGATTCTCGGAAACACAAAAGCGTCAACTTCTTTCCAAGCCTTGGAACGGTTATGACGATTTCAATCCCAACCGGATTCTGACAGCGACTTGGAAGAAAGATACTGGTAAGTGGTACGGCCATGACGGGATTACGCCTCTTGACCAACCTTTAAATGACCTCGCAAATACTAGCACTAACTTCACGCTACCGAGGAGTCTTACTGCGGGGCAGAACTACAATTTTGCTGTTGAAGCTGTGAGTAATAGCGGCGCTGTGACCAAAGATTTGGGGCAGTTTAAAACCCTACCTCCTGATAGCAACAGTCCTTTCAGCAGCGTGAGCGTATTGACTCATGGTTTTACACTTTTGCCTAACCAATCTGGGATTCCTGATTCCTTTTTCCAAATGGCAAATAAAATTGCCACTGTTAGCGGCAATACACCGGAAAACAGCGGGTTAATTATGCGCTACGACAAGCCTACAGGTAACTGGATTCCTATAGATTTACAGGGACGGGTGATAACTGATTTGACGGGGGGGCTTAACACCAGCGAACCTAATTATCTCTCTACTTTGGCAAATAACTTAAAAGCTGGGGTAGTTATAGATGGAAAGGAGATTAAATACCTCAACAAAAACAAACCGTTAGTGTTGCTGACAGAATGGTCGCTGGACAGAGAATCAGTCATTCCTGACGTTGGCTTTTCTGAGGGCGCGGCTGATGCAATATTTGCTTCTATGGTGCAGTTAGATTTGGCGTTGGGGGGTGGCGTTGGAGAGTATGAAGGCAATCAATTAAAGCGGTTGTACGATAGCCAAGGGAAGCTGATTCGCCAGCAGGGAGATTTATTCAATTCGCCCATGCACTTCATGGGTTTCAGTCGGGGTACTGTTGTC
This sequence comes from Microcoleus sp., assembly GCF_041354475.1. NCBI lineage: Bacteria > Bacillati > Cyanobacteriota > Cyanophyceae > Oscillatoriales > Microcoleaceae > Microcoleus > Microcoleus sp. The sequence goes on along the minus strand of NZ_JBGJZU010000008.1, from coordinate 62,318 downwards.
AATAGCGAAATCGTACAGCGTTTAGGAACTTTCTTCCCCCAAGCTGGTGGGACATCTCTGGCTAACCGAGACTTGCAAATGACAACAATCGACCCGCACGATTTCTACCAACCTAGTTTGAATTTACAATTACCTGGTTTTATTAGCACAAATTTCAGCGATTTCTACGAACCCAAAATTCAGGTTTGGAATAATGTGACATGGGCTGATAACTATTATCAGAATGTGGCCGATCCGAATGGTTTGACTGCTACTCCTAACGGTCGTGCTTTGAGTCTACTTCCACAAGAGGAGTTGAATAAGAATCCCAAACCTGCTGGACTGAATTTTCCTCAAGTTAATGGTGAAGGGGTTGGTGAGGGTTGGTTTTATTCTGTTTTGGGTGGAGGTAAAGACCAACGGACGTTGAGTTCTACTGGGCGCGTTCCGGTGAGTTTTGATAATACTCTTTCTGCTGGTATGCGGGGGGATTATGCGGTTCCTACTCTGTTTAATGGCAATTTTGACCAGTTTATTCCTAATAAGAGTTCTGCTGAAAATTTCGGTCGGAATTTAATCTCTAAGGAAATTCCGGGGTGGTCTTTTCATAATGGTGCTAATTCTACTTTGGTGTCACCTATAAACAACCTTGTAGAGTGGAGTCAGATAGCTCAACAATCTCCCAATTTTTCCAATTACTTGAGCTTATTAGGTATTAACTCTCAAGCTCAAGATTATCAACCCAATTATGCTCTAAAATTAGGTGCGGGCGAGAGTATTACGCACAATCGCTTTGTTGTACCTGATTGGGGAAATTTACGATTTGATATTCATGCCCCAGTTGCTCGTGGTAAACTGCGTGTTACACTGGAAACACTTGATGGTAAATATAAAGAGACAAACGAAATATACCTAGCCAAAGAACTTCAAATACCTACACCTAACGGTATGACTGATGTTTCTCAGGTTACGAGCGCCTACTTAAATAACGTTAATGCAGTAGGATTTGGTCGAGACGGTTTTGAAACTTTTCAGATGAACTTGCAAACTAGAAACGATATCACAAAACAGTATCGAGGACAACCAGCTATTTTGAGGTTTGAATTAGAAGGGGGTGAACCCGTTTACCTAGATAATGTTTTCTTTAAGAGCGATTCTCTTAATTTTGGTAATCCCACTGAAGCTAGATGGGATATGAACGAACCTGCTCAAAATCCTTATCAAACCAATTTATTGCTTGAGAAACCACAGTACACATCGTCTCATAATGCTGTCACTGGATTACCTAACTGGGTTAGTTGGCAAGTTGACAATACTTGGAGTCAGCGATTCGTCGGTCGCACTGGAGATCAATTTATCGTTGACCCCGACTTACCTGGTAGCCCTAACTTCCCAACTTGGCCTCGCATTGATGGGAGGATGTATCAAGGTAGTGGACTTGATAAAGGTCATCTTGTCCCTGATAAAGATAGAAACAGAAATCAGAAAGATGCTCTTGCTACCTACATGAGCACAAACTTAATCCCGCAAGCAATAGACAATAACCGACTGTTCCGCAATAACACAGGTAGCTTAGACCCAGACATTTCGCCTGCATGGTCTAGAATTGAATCAAAATTAGTTGAGCAGCTAATCTTTGATTACAACAAAAAACTTGATATTACGGCTGGTGTTTTTGATACTAAACAACAGAATTGGTCTATCCAGCCAAAAACTAGAGCACCTGAAGCACTGACGGAAGCACAAAATCAGGGAAATACAAATCCTACAAATTTAGAAGCTAACGGAATTCGCATTCCTGGGTGGACATGGAAAACAATCTTGGTTTCCAACAAATCAAATCTTGGGGTACAAGATATTCTTGGCAGTTACACGTACATTACGCCCAACATACCAGAACCTTACACGAACTGGATCGGGCAACCAGCAGTCCCGAATCCACTTAATCAACTGTTAGGTGAAAGCCGCGAACCTATAACAAGTGCCGAACAATGGCGAAGACCAAATACATGGCGAATTTCTATTAATCAGCTTGAAAATTTGCTGAATGCTCAGGGTTCTGACAAGGTTTTTAACTTTTTGTCAAATCTTCCTGAAGATGTTCGGAATCGAATTAAACAACAGAGCGATTTCCAGTTTCCACCTCCCTAAGTCCAACTTGCTTGGGATTTACGCAGAACTATTATGAAATAGGTTGAAAAGATATCTAAATGTTCCAAACATTACTATTATCTCAATGCTGCGTAAGTCCTCTTTTTTTATGAAATAGAGAGATGTAACCCCTACGACAACTTATTCAAGTTTAAAATTCACCCTCCCTAATCTCTCTGCGCGAGCATTCACTCGAGTTGATCGGGCCAGGGATGAACTTTCCAGTTACCCAAGTGGTGTTACAAAAATACATATCTTCTTCAACACCAAAATGATTTTGAATCCCCTCAAGATTACTTCCTGTAAAATCAGGAGCATACATATCAAATACTTCTAAGTATGCACCTCTAAGATCGCAGTAAATTATTTGGGGATTTCGCCATTCGCAGTTACTTAAATGGGTATTTCTTAAGTCACTAAAAATAATCCGTTTAATCCCACTAAAATTACAATTAGTCAATCTAGCACTGGTCAAATTCATGTGACTGAAGTAAGTTTGTCCTAAAAATTTAACGCCAGACAAACTAACATTACTTAGATCGACTTCATGCAAAACTAGATCCCGAAACTCTCTTTCACCTTCATCATAAAGTCTGAGAAATTCCTGAACGTCTGTCAGTCTGTGAGAATCAGTTTGTACCTGGCCATTAGGCATAATAGTTTGACAAAAAATAGTATCTTTTGTCGTTTTAATGTCAGTAATATTAGCTCCTGTTAGATTAGCTCCAATGAGATCGGCACCGCTCAAATTAGCACCACTTAAATCAGCATTAGTTAAGTCAGCATTAGTTAGGTCAGAATTAGTTAAGTGAGCGTTTCTGAGATTGGCTCCTCTCAAGTTAGCATTGAGCAGGAAAGCCGATCCTAAAGAAACTTTTTCCATATTGGCATCGCTCAGATTGGCGTTAATTAGACGAGTCCGCCCCAACTTAAAGTTAGCCCATCTCAGATCTGCCCGGCTGAGATTAATATCAATGAAACAAGGCCAGTCAAGACGAGCGTATTTTAAATCAATCCCTATAAAGTTTCGCTCTCCGGCTCTATACCGTTGAATCATATCAGAGCCAGCGATGAGTCCCTTAGCAATTTCTTGAATATTCATAATTATTGTCTAAATTAGTTTACATCTTGAATTATAGTAAAATAGCGAACCTAATTATCTATCAACTTTGGCAAATAACTTAAAAGCCGGGGTAGTTAAAGATGGAAAGCAGATATGGATCGAGCGATCGGATTCAATTACTATTACCCTCACAAGTTAAGGATCGAACTACTCAATTTAATATTGATGTTCCTGAAGCGCTGTGGAAAGTTGTTTTAATTCCAGAAGCACCCGGTCAAAGTCCTGCAGATATTACAACTAAGGCCATCTCCTTTGGCGTACTTTTGCCAAATACTAACCAACAGCCATCAAAACTAGACTGGCGCAAGCACATTTTCTCAGTCAATGATATTGAGGACTTGACTGGCTATAACTTTTTCTCGAACATTGCCACCGAAGTTCAAGAAAAAATTGAGGATAATACTACTTTACCTCTATTATTTTAAATAATAAGTTTAGGGAGACAGAATTATCCATATGAATGTAGCAGAATTAATCGAGCGTTATAATGCTGGCGAACGTAACTTTGCTGGGGTAGCTCAATATGGTATTTGTAGTGAATTAACCACAATTAACTTAAGCAACATCATTTTAAGTGGAGCTCAGATCAACTCATTCAGCAGAACTAACTTGCGTGGAGCTCAGTTGGTGGGAATCTCTTCAGTTCGTGGTGGACTGGCAGAGGCTGACTTGTCAGGTGCAGACCTGACAGGAGCCAACCTTACTGAGGCTTGGCTAAATGGAGCTAACCTCAGAGGTGCTAAATTGATTGGAGCTAACTTAACAGGTGCTAAATTGATTGGAGCCGACTTAACAGGTGCTGATTTAAGTGAAAGTATTCTTTGTCAAGTAGGTCTTACCAAAATCAAGCTGGATGAAGAATGTCATCGTCAGGTGATTTTGACTAACGCTTTGCTCTGGCAAACCTATCTGCCTGATGGTACGTTTGTTAGCAGTCCAAGGTATCACGAATAAATATGTATCAGGACTTACGCATGGGCAACCAAAAACCTAGTTTCTGTGTCAATATTTATCGAAAAAGAGATAATTTTTGTCAGAAACAGGTTTTTGCGTAAGTCCTATATATGACAATGACCGAAGTAATCTGAGACCTGTGTTTAGTATCTCATGTCGTATACAGGATCGGTAATAAACGTTCCATCAGGCATGAGCGTATTCCAGAGTAACGCACCTGTGCAATGGATATTAAGAGTGTCAATGGGATGACCCGCAGGTCTAATTCGCGTCAAATTTAATTGGCACAGAGAACTATATTCAAAATTAGCATTAAGAGTATCAGCCCCTTCCAAGTTAGCTTGAATCAAGTTAGCATATTCCAGCCTAGCCCCTGTCAAATTAGTACATTCTAAACAAGCCCGCCTCAATGTAGCTCCGTTTAGATTGGCCCATGTTAGGTCTGCCAATGTCAAATCAGCATCGGGCATATAAGCTCCTATTAATTTAGCTTCTTTTAAGTTAACGTCTCTAAGCCTAGCTCCTGGCCAGTAAATTCCACTTAAGATAATATTACTTAGGTCGGCACCGTATAAGACATCAGGATGGTCTGTATTAGCCTCAATCCTCAATCCGGCAAAATTGCGCTCTCCAGCTTGATAGCGTTCTAGTAGTTCATCTGGTGTAAAAAGTAAAATAAAATGATTCCCAAGGGAGGTGTAAGGAGCTTTTACCCCTCACCCTCTCACCCCTCATCCATAAATGTTTGAATAAAGTTAAGTATTGTTAAGCCGATCGCCATAATCAAAATTAAACAACCCAAAAACTAGCTTTGAGATGAGTTTAACCAGCTCTACTGGGGTATTGGTCTCCCCCTCACCCTCTTTCTCCCCCTCACCCCTTCTCCCGCTTCCTTTTTCCTTCTTCACATCGATCTTCGACCATACTACTACGCGATCGGGTTCGGTTATCTCGCATCCCACCATCTAGGCAGTACGAAAATTTCAAGCGATGATAGAACAGAGAGCAAAAAAACCTCTCGATTTGCATGAGTCTGTTTGCATGAGTATTGTGAAGTGGAATTACGGTCAAAAGTAGCAGGGAATTTAAAACCTTAAGGAAAAATGTAGAATCTTAGCCTTAAGACAGAGGTTTTAGCCCTTTACTAACCTCAAAATTTGGAATAATATTGAGCAAAGTAAACTTGAATTCACTTCGCCTTGAACTAGCCGTTAAAGCTAGCGAGCTACCGAAAATCAACCAGGATTGCTGGAAAATCAAGCTTAAAAGTAATCCCCAACAAAAAGCTTCTACCGATCGTTACCGATGAACAGGAGGGGAAACATCTCTCCCTGTAGCAGTCTGTATCCCACTTGCAAAAGTGGGACAGGGTATCACCAACTTTTTATCTGTTGTTACAAGGAGTGCAATACTCACTATGTCCACTACAACCCCCAAAACCAAAACAGTGAAAGCCGATCGCACTAGCACTCGGCCATACTCCTCAACGGATACGGTTCGTACCTATCTGCACGAGATCGGTCGCGTGCCACTACTTACCCGAGAAGAAGAAATTATTTTAGGGAAGCAAGTGCAGCAAATGATGAAATTAGTCGAAGCAAAACAAGCACTTGCTAAAGAATGGCAGCGCGATCTGACTCCCGAAGAGTGGGCGGCCGAAATGGAGTTGACCGAAGCTGAACTAAGCCGGATCTTGCATTTAGGACGACGCGCCAAACAAAAGATGATTGAAGCGAATCTGCGCCTAGTAGTCGCGATCGCCAAAAAATACCAGAAACGCAACATGGAATTCTTGGATTTAATTCAAGAAGGCACCCTCGGTTTAGAACGAGGAGTCGAAAAATTTGACCCGATGCGGGGATACAAATTTTCTACCTATGCCTACTGGTGGATTCGGCAAGCAATTACCCGCGCGATCGCCCAACACGCCCGCACCATTCGCTTACCCATTCACATCACCGAAAAACTCAACAAAATCAAAAAAGTGCAGCGGGAACTTACCCAACAATTGGGCCGGTCTCCCACACCAACAGAAATTGCCGACTTGTTGGAACTGCACCCATCCCAAATTCGGGAATACCTACTAATGTCTAGGCATCCAGTTTCCTTGGACTTGCGGGTAGGAGACAACCAAGATACCGAACTGCAAGAACTTCTCGAAGACGAAACCGCATCTCCAGAAAATTACATTACTTCGGAATTGTTGCGGCAAGACCTCGATACTTTGATATCAGAACTTACGCCTCAGCAACGGGATGTCATAATTCTGCGTTTCGGCTTAGAAGACGGCATTGAAATGTCTCTAGCAAAAGTTGGAGAACGGCTCAATCTCAGCCGGGAACGGGTGAGGCAACTAGAACATCAAGCCCTCGCCCACCTCCGACGCCGCCAAGCTCAAGTCCGAGAATACCTAGCTAGCTAGCACCTAAAAGAGTTTAGATTATCCCCAAAATCTAAACTCTTTTTACCGATGGGTGCTGGGGTTGGGATCTTGTTATATCAATGGTAAGTAAATCCACTTAATTAAACGTAAAATACGGATGACCGAAAAGCTGACTGCATAAGTCTTCTTCCTTCTTCCTGAAGCGGTTCCTGAGCGGAGTCGAAGGGCCTTCTTCCTTCTTCCTTCTTCCTTCTTCCTTCTTCCTTCTTCCTTCTACTTATATCGCCAAATTTGTCAACCCAAATCTTGCACTTATTTTAAATGTGATACTTATAGCCACCTTGTCGTTAGTTAAGACATTTTTACTTACTAAAATCATTAATTTTATTGCAGTTTCAAATCGACTTTTGCCTTCGGCATTCTGCTATAGTGTCAGTCTACAAGTATGGGCGATCGCCCTTGCCTTTTCCCCCAGTAACTTCAGCCACCCATTCCCCGCGGCGCAACTCCTGGTAGGCCAGTCAACTCCAGATGGGGCACAGGAGAGGGAGTTAAAACCCGTTGTGGGCGATCGAACTGTCCCAAATTCAACGCCCGATGCAGCTAGGATAGACGCCACACAGAGTATTTACCTCTACGGTCAGTCTGCTGAGCCAGAACAAATTAAACAAGAGTATTTTGTATTTGAAGTGCGTCAGGGCAAGTTAGTCGGCGCTTTTTACCTACCTCGCTCTGCTTTTTACTGTTTTTACGGCAGTATAGAGGTAAATCAGTTAAATTTAACAGTAGTAGATACCTACGATGGGAGTCGCTCTCCCTACTCGGTAAACCTGCAACAGTATCACCACATTTCCACCGTCAGTGACAACGATCGGCGAATCTTGGGCATTTGCAAGAGAGCTCACCAGGACGAAGTGTGGGGAAAGTAGCCCCGGCATTACCATCTGAGTCAGAATATTTAAACTGTATACTGCTTAACAAGTCAAACTTGGGCAAATCAGCAGTCATAGTTCAACTAACTGCGGTAAAGTTGCTCCTAAGTTGAAACTTTCAGACCGACAAACTATACTCGGCAACATGAAACTGCGTCGGAAGACACTATCTATAGTTGGGATTACCATTGCTGGATTGACTGGTGTTCTGTACGCCACATCCTCAACCATCCTGTTGCGCAGCTTAGTCAAAGCCGAAGAACAAGAAGCCACTCAGGTTGTCCAAGGAGTGCTCAATGTCTTCAGTCAAACCGCAGATGACTTCAACTCCCGCTTTGCAGACTGGTCAGCGTGGGATGATACCTATGTTTTCATCCAAAATCGCAACAAAGAATTCATTGCCTCAAATCTAGTGCCAGAAGGGTTGGCTAATTTGAGAGTTAATATTGCCATATTTGTCAATACTTCTGGCAAGATTGTCTACGGTACTGGTTTAGACACCAAAAAGCTGCAACTAAGACCTGTTCCAGAGACATTAAAACAGCACATTTCTCTAAAAGACCCATTGTTGCAGCACCCCAACGCCGACAGCAGCCTAGGTGGTGTCATGTTGATGCCTTCCGGGCCAATGCTGATTAGTTCCCGACCAATTGTCACTACTAAAAGCACAGGACCGATTCGAGGGACTCTGGTGTTTGGGCGAAATTTGGACGCTGTGGGCATTGCGAAGCTTTCTAAAATCACTCGCCTACCATTGATTGTACACAGCATTAATGAGCCGGACTTGCCTGGTGACTTCCAAAAAGTGCGGGCAAAATTTTCGGGAAAAAAATCGATTTTTGTGCGTGCTGTGAACGAAGACTCGATCGCGGGTTACGCTGTAGTCCATGATATTTACAACCAACCCGCGCTGATATTACGGGTGGACATCCCCAGAGAAACCTATCGCCAAGGTCAAAAAAGTCTGCTATATCTTCTGGTGTCTGTAGGGTTGGCGGGAATCGGTTTTATCGGCTGCACTCTCCTGCTGTTGGAGTATCTGGTGCTTTCTCGGCTGAGCGATTTGGGGAAAGGAGTGAATCGCGTCAGTGCTAGCCAAGATTTGTCGCTGCGACTACCGGTGGTTGGTGAAGATGAGTTGTCCGACCTTGCTTATAATATCAATGGAATGCTCAGCGCGATCGCCACCGCTGAAAACGAGCAAATAGAGGAAAAAGCACGGTATCGAGCCGTAGTCGAGCAGGCTACAGACTGTATTTTCCTGTGGGATGCTAAAACCCAACGCCTTTTGGAAGCGAATACAGCATTTAGAAAATTGCTAGATTACAGCCCCGATGTGATTTCGCAACTGACTATTTACGATATAGTGGCCTACTCGAAAGAGCTGATTGACACCAATATTGAGTTCCTACTAGCGGACAAACAATTCCGAATTGGCGAAGTTCTCTACCGTCGCCGAGACGGTTCCTGCGTGGATGTAGAAGTAAGCGGGAGTGTGATTTCCTACGGTGGCCGGGAGATTATTTGCACCGTTGTCCGCGACATTACCGAACGCAAACAGGCTGAAGCCGAACTGCGAGCATCGGAAGAACGCTACCGACTTTTATTTAAAAAAAATCCCCATCCGATGTGGGTTTACGATTTAAAAACTCTGCAATTTATAGCTGTAAATCAGGCAGCTATAGAACACTACGGTTACACTCGCGAGGAGTTTATCACCATGACTGTTGTGGAAATTCTCCCTCCTGAAAATCCACTTAAATTTATCGAAAATCTACCTTTAGTAGATGACGAAATAACTTCTATCTCTCTCTGCCAACACCAAAAGAAAAATGGTGATATTATTGATGTACAAATTAATTCTTATGAGTTAGTATTTGACAACAGGAAAGCTAAGTTAGTATTAGCTCAGGACGTTACGGAGCGCTTGCAAGCTGAGACAGAACTTTATCAGGCGAAGGAAGCCGCAGAAGCAGCTAATTTGGCTAAGAGTCAGTTTTTGGCTAATATGAGCCACGAACTGCGAACTCCTCTAAATGCAATTATTGGCTACAGTGAAATTCTACAAGAAGATGCCTTGGAATTGGGGGAAGATGATTTTGTAATAGATTTGGAAAAAATTCACAGTGCAGGGAATCATTTATTAGGATTAATCAATGATATTCTGGATTTATCAAAAATTGAAGCAGGGCGCATGGAACTTGTTTTAGAAACTTTTGACTTGTCCGCTGCTCTTCAACAAGTAAAAACAACTGTGGAGCCTTTATTATTGAAGAACAAAAATCGCTTAAACATAGAATTTGAAGTCAATATAGGTGCCATCAACTCTGACCGAACTAAACTTATTCAAATTTTATTAAATTTACTTAGTAATGCAGCTAAGTTTACGCAGAATGGGACAGTGACACTCAGGGTGGAAAGAATTAAAAACGCAGAAAATCCATGGGATTATGACTGTTTAATTTTTAAGTGTATCGATACTGGGATTGGGATGAATGCCCAACAGGTAAAGAAGTTATTTCAACCTTTTACTCAAGCTGATACTTCGACTACCCGCAAGTACGGAGGTACTGGTTTGGGTTTAGCCATAGGCCAGAAATATGCTCAGATGCTGGGGGGAGAAATTACGGTGCAGAGTGAGCTTGGTAAGGGTTCAACTTTTACTGTAATGTTATCCGCTGGGTTATAAATCGAGTGGAGATAGCAGAATTTATCCCACATTGATTAATACTCAATACCTGCCTGAGCTTTAATTCCTTGTTCTCGAAATGGATGCTTAACTAAACTCATTTCTGTCACTAAATCCGCACATTCAATGAGGGCAGAAGGCGCACCTCTACCTGTCAAAATAACATGAGTATTTTCGGGTTTTTGTTCTAATCCTGCTAATACTTGTTCTATTTGCAAATAACCCAGCTTTAATGCTATATTAACTTCATCTAGGAGGACTAATCGGAATTCGGGATTGCAGATAAAAGTTAGAGCTTTATTCCAGGCTTTTTGAGCTGTTTCGATATCTCTGTCCCTGTCTTGCGTATCCCAGGTAAAGCCTTCTCCCATCGCATGAAATTCTAGCTGATTTTCCCACATTTCAAACACGGCTTTTTCTGCTGGTTCCCAGGCTCCCTTGATAAATTGTACTATGGCGACGCGATATCCGTGACCGAGCGATCGCACTACCATACCCAAAGCAGCGGTAGTTTTCCCTTTCCCGTTACCAGTATTGACTATAATTAAACCTTTTTCTTTGGATGAATTAGCGATGCGCTCAGATTGGACTTCTTGGCGGCGGCGCATTTTCTGCTTGTATTGTTCCGCTGTTAAGCCAGTGGTTGTAGTAGTTTCTGTCTTGGTTTCCATTAGAGTTTTTTTTAAGACTGAGAAAGGCGATAGTTATTTCCACATTGTTTGTAAGTTTAGCACGAAACCGGGCAAAATATCTTCTCCTGAAAGTTGTGCAGGAGATTCCAGCACTTCTATTTCTTGTCCTTGGCGGTAGATTTCAACGCTGCGGGTTTTGCGGTTAATTAACCAGCCTAATTTTACTCCATTATTCATGTATTCTTGCATTTTGTCTTGGGTTTGTTTGAGACTGTCTGTTGGTGACATTAATTCCAAGACAAAATCGGGAGAAATGGGAGGAAATTTCTGTTTTTGTTCGGGAGTGAGTGCATCCCATCTTTCTTGTTTAATCCAAGAAACATCGGGAGAACGATTTGCACCGCTTGGCAATTTGAAGCAAGTTGAAGAATCGAAACAAATTCCCAGTTTGGTTTGTCGGTTCCATATTCCAAAATCCGTTGCTATTTCAAAATTGTAACTTCCGGTTTCTCCTCCTGTCGGTGACACAATGATTATTTCTCCTTTGGCGTTGCGTTCAAATTTGACATCGGGGTTTTCGCGACACAGTTGATAAAATTGGTCATCGGTGATTTGGGCGATCGCATTAAAGTTGATGGTGGCTGCTATCATAGTATTATTTGATTTTTTTATAAAAATTTAGATCGTGATTGCTTCCAGACTGTCTGTAAGTTTAGCACGAAACCGGGCAAAATATCTTCTCCTGAAAGTTGTGCAGGAGATTCCAGCACTTCTATTGCTTGTCCTTGGCGGTAGATTTCAACGCTGCTGGTTTTGCGGTTAATTAACCAGCCTAATTTTACTCCATTATTCATGTATTCTTGCATTTTGTCTTGGGTTTGTTTGAGACTGTCTGTTGGTGACATTAATTCCAAGACAAAATCGGGAGAAATGGGA
>NZ_JBGJZU010000008.1:21604-50439 GCF_041354475.1 Microcoleus sp. | reverse complement strand
GGAAATTTCTGTTTTTGTTCGGGAGTGAGTGCATCGCATCTTTCTTGTTTAATCCAAGAAACATCGGGAGAACGATTTGCACCGCTTGGCAATTTGAAGCAAGTTGAAGAATCGAAACAAATTCCCAGTTTGGTTTGTCGGTTCCAAATCACAAAATCAGCATTAATTTCAGAATTGTAACTTCCGGTTTCTCCTCCTGTCGGTGACACAATGATTATTTCTCCTTGGGCGTTGCGTTCAAATTTGACATCGGGGTTTTCGCGACACAGTTGATAAAATTGGTCATCGGTGATTTGGGCGATCGCATTAAAGTTGATGGTGGCTGCTATCATGGTATTTTATAGGATGCGTTGGATTTTTTGGGACGCAGATGAATGACGATGCAGATACTGTAAATATTAATCTGGTTAAAAGGTTTTGAGTTGACTTTTTTGTCCTTGCCTATTCTATTGTATCACATGATTATACTTAGTTTTTAATCGATTGATAGAGAAGTTTTTTGCAGGAAAGACTTACAGACATACCAATAATAAAAGGCAATGTTGATTTCACTAAATAATTTAGGAACTCCTTCTAGTAAACTGGCAAGTATCTGGCTTTTTAATTTGAGAGTATCAATCCCGATCGCCAAAAACAACAATCCCAAACCAACTAACAATATTTTGTAGGGAGTCAACTTAAGTTCTCGCTGAAAAAACCATCCATAGGAAGACAAAACAACAGCATACAGAAGACATACTCCCAGTTTGGGAATCCCTACCCCTATCATATATATATGGATTCTGTAAATTTCATTGAGCAGAAATCCACCAGTTAACAAGGCAGAAAATAAAATAAATTGATTGCCAAAATGGCGGGGGTGGCTACTTTTTGCTAATCCATAAGTGAAACTACAAACAATGACAGGTACAGCACATAAAATCTGGAAAGTCCGAGTTAATAATGCGACATTTGGATTGGGGGAAAAATAAGGGTTAAAGAATAAATCGCTGACTTTCAAACCCGAATATTGAGTGATAATTATCAACACTACCACCAGCAATAAGGAGAAACAATTTAATTTAACAAGAGAGCGAGAAATAGTCATAAGCGATTTACAGAAAAATGCGATTTGACCGTCGAAGCACAAAAAAAATTATATCACTCCACTAGGTCGGTTTTTTTGATAAACTAATCAGAGTCTTATCAAAACCAGGAGACAGTGATGCTGTCAGTCAAAGAAGCAGAAGCGATCGTACTAAATTTTGCCCAACCCCTTGACAATCAGCAGGATGTAGAAACTGTAGACTTGCTGGCTGCATCGGGGCGAGTTTTGGCCGCAACTGTCACAAGTTCCCTGGATTTTCCCTATTGGGATAATTCGGCAATGGATGGCTATGCGGTGCGGTTTGCTGATGTGGAAAATTGCAACAGTGACAAACCTGTCGCCCTTGAGATAGTTGAAGAGATTCCGGCGGGATATCAGCCTCAAAATACTGTACAACCTGGACAAGCGGCACGGATTTTTACGGGTGGGATGATGCCCCCAGGTGCTGATACGGTGGTAATGCAGGAGGAAACTAGGCGTGAGGGCGATCGTGTTTCGATCCTGGTTGCTCCTGGTAAACCTCAAGCTTTTGTCCGTCACCAAGGCGCTTTTTATCAAGCAGGAACTCCTTTGTTAAATCCGGGTACTGTTATCAATGCTTCGGAAATCGCAGTGTTAGCAACTGCACAGTGTATTCAAGTGCCGGTTTATCGGCGAGTGCGGGTGGCAATATTTTCTACTGGGGATGAATTGGTATCACCAGACCAACCTTTGTCTGCGGGTAAATTGGTAGACTCAAACCAGTATGCTTTGACTGTTTTGTTGACGCAAATGGGATGTGAAGTGATAAGATTGGGGATAATTCCCGATAATCAGCAGGAACTAACAAAAGCAATCAGTCAAGCTATTTCGACAGCAGATGTAGTGCTTTCAACTGGTGGGGTTTCGGTAGGAGAATATGATTATGTTGAGCAAATATTGGCGGATTTGGGAGGGAAAATTCACATTCGCTCTGTGGCTATTAAACCGGGTAAGCCTTTGACGGTTGCTCAGTTTAAACGAGATGAAAACAAATCGGATTCGGCGATGATGAGTTCTGATTGTCTTTATTTTGGTTTGCCGGGAAATCCGGTTTCAGCGTTAGTATGTTGTTGGCGGTTTGTGGTACCTGCTTTGAGAAAGATTGCTGGAATGGGCGCGGATGCTTGGGGGCCGGAGTTGGTGCGGGCTCGATGTCATGTTGAATTGCGATCGCAAGGTCAGCGGGAGACCTATGTTTGGGGTAAATTGTATTTAGTGGCGGGAGCATGGGAATTTGAACCAGCCAGTGGCAGCCAAAATTCAGCGAATTTAGTTAACTTGGCAAATACGACTGGTTTGGCAGTGTTACCACCAACGGAAACCTCGCTTTTAGCAGGAGAATTTGTTGATGTTTTAAAAGTTAGTCATTAGTTATTTAACTATGAGAATTTTAATTGTTGAAGACGATCCGATGATGCAACTGGGGCTAGAACAAGTTTTAGCGGATGCCCCAGATATAGAAATAGTAGGACAAGCAGAAGACGGCTATTTAGGAGTAGCAGCGGCACTGAAACTCAAACCTGATATTATTGTCATGGATATCGGTTTGCCACGGCTGGATGGGATAGCGGCGACGCAACAAATTAAAGCGCAATTACCCGATGTTCGAGTAGTGATGTTGACTTCCCATATGGCAGAAACTGAAATTATTGCATCTCTTTCTAGCGGTGCTGATGCTTATTGTATTAAAGGTGCTTCTGTGGATAGGTTGTTAGCAGCCATCGCGGCGGCGGCAGAGGGGGCTACATACCTCGATCCTCAAATCGCTCGCACTGTGATTGAACATCTTAAACCTCCAGCGCCTGTGTCTACAACTACTTTTGGTCAATTGTCGCAGCGGGAATTGGAGGTGTTAAGGTTGATGGTGGAAGGTAATACTAATCCTGAAATTGCTGCGGCGCTTTATTTGAGTCCAAATACTATTAAAACTCATGTTCGTGGTATTATGAATAAGTTGGCTGTAGACGATCGGGTGCAAGCAGCAGTTGTGGCGCTTAGAACTGGATTGGTTTAAAGTTGGCAGTTGGCAGTTGTCCGTTGGCTAACCAACAATCACAAATAACTACTAACAAATAACACATCACAAATAATCTATGTCTGAGTGGATAGAAATCGGTACAATTGTAGCAGCTCAAGGTTTATACGGGGAAGTGCGAGTATATCCCGATTCTGATTTCCCGGAAAGGTTTGTCGAACCGGGAAAGCGGTGGCTGTTGTTTCCTAATAAAACAGAACCAGAAGCGATCGAATTTTTGGGCGGTCGCTACATTCCGGGCAAAGGATTGTATGCTGTAGAGGTGGCTGGGGTGGAAGACCGGGATGCTGCTGAGGCGCTGCGGGGCTGCAAACTTTTTGTGCAAAAAGGATCGAGACCTTACCTAGAACCAGATGAGTTTTATGTGCAAGATTTGTTTGGGATGGAGGTTTTCAATCAATTAACCGGAGAACTGTTGGGGAAAGTCAGTGATATTATTCCCGCCGGAAATGACCTTTTGGAAGTTGAATTAAATCCCACTGAGGCGATAAAGGCGGCAGAATCGGAAGTAGCAGAAACTGTGTCTGTACAGGTTGAACACAAAGATAGTCGTCGCAAAAAACGTAAAACTCCTCGTGTTAAACCACTCCAAACAAAAAAGGTTTTGATTCCTTTTGTGAAAGAGATAGTTCCAATTGTTGATTTAGAAAAAGGTCGAATTGAAATTGTTCCTCCTTCTGGTTTGTTGGATGAAATTTAAGGAATCAGAAAGTTAAGTGACGGATTTTGTAATATTGTTGACCGTTGCATCGGAATGATTTAACCGCAGAGAACACAGAGGACACAGAGAGAGAGAATAGATAGATGAATAATTCAGATGAAGAGAGGATTTGATATAACGGATTTAAGGAATAAGGAATAAGGAATAAGGAATAAGGAATAAGGTTTAAAGTTCCCTAGACCTAATTCCCGGAATATTAATTATTTCCTTTATTCGTGTATCGGACTATCAAATAACTAATGGAAAGAGCGAAAATTGCTGTAGCTAAACCGATTAAGTCGGCGGCAGTTTTCTTTTCTAAATCGAGAATAATTATTTTACGAGAGACGGCGATTAAAGAAGTGACAATGACTAATTCTACTTGAATGACGTGCTTTTTCAGGTAAGCTGTAATATTTTCTAAGATTTCTAGCGCGATTAAAACATTTAAAAATAACCCAAAGATGACAAATAGCGTGTCTTTTAACAAAGTCTGGGGGTCATTGATTAATTCTTTTGCTACATAAATTAGCAAATCACAAACGCTGATGATAATTACCAAAATCATCGCCAGAGATAAAACTTTCGATACGACTACTTCTACATTTTCAGTAAAGTGCAGAAATTGTTCATCGCTGCCGAATTTAGAAAGTTGCCTCAGTATTTTTTTCAGCATACCCGTGACTTAATGATGATTTATTATTGATAATGTCATTGTCTGCTGTTCTTGGCAATCCCCTGTGTCTGGGGTTGCTTGATGAATTTTTGCCATAAAAAATCCTCAAACTATTGCTAAACGACAATATTTTGAGGATTTGAAGACTGGGTACGATCGCGGAGACAGTTTTCTTTCGTCAATAGAGAAGGATTATTGACTCCTAACTCGCGGCCAGCCTAGGGACAAGCAAGGAAGCTAAAAATTTAGCTTGGATGCTTTAGTAGCGACGAGAAGAGCGATTGTTGCCGCCGCCCCAGTTACCACCGGCATTAGAACCACCACGTTCTTCGCGGGGTTTTGCCTTGTTGACCTTAAGGTCACGACCCATCCATTCAGCACCGTCAAGGGCTTCAATAGCTGCTGTTTCTTCGGCTTCTGTGGACATTTCTACGAAAGCAAAGCCGCGCATCCGACCTGTTTCCCGATCGGCAGGTAACTGAACGCGCTTAACAGTGCCGTATTCTCCGAAAGTTTGGTTGAGGTGCTCCTGCGTAACTTCGTAGGATAAATTGCCGACATAAATTGACATTAAACATTCTCCAGAATTAGAGGGTGTAGAGAATTAAATCCGGAGGAACGCCGATCGAACGAACTATACTGCCGAAAATAAGCCTTATGAATAGATCATAGCACCTATCGCTCCATACTGCAATTATTTGGTGATAGTCGATCGAAAGGCAAAACCAAAAACCACCAAAAACCACCAAAAATCAATCAAACACAACCAATAAAAAAGCAAACAGAACTGAGGCAAAAGCTATGAATAAATAGGGTTTCTGACTCAACGTTGTGGGTTTAAACAGCAAATTTTTGTGCCTATAAATTAGAGTCAGGCCGATCGAAAACCTGGTTGCTTCGATCGGACTTAAAGGTGTAAAGCGGAAAAAATTGAGCTGAAAAAATTAACTCCGCGATCGAGAACTGACTGGAATGGGAGATTGGGTCCAATTAAACTCACCTACTTCCGCTTCAATTTCCGCCCCAACCCTCACCAACTGGACTGCACAAGCTTTTAACTCCGGTTGTTTAGAATCAGGACAACTTTCAGCATGAGTCATGGCGTTGGCTTCGGCGCCTTGGGCCCACAGAGAACCCCAGTGCATTGGTACAAATAGAGTACCAGGGGCGATCGCCTTAGTCACTTTTGCGGGAAACACTCCTTTACCACGGCGCGATCGAACTTCCAACAAATCCCCTTCCTTAATCTTCAAATTAGCAGCATCGCGGGGATGAATTTCCAAAAAGGGTTCCGGGTGCAATTGATTAATTTTGTCGGTTCTACCAGTGCGCGTCATGGTGTGCCAGTGTCCATAAACTCTGCCCGTGGTTAACACAAAAGGATAATTGGGGTCTGGAGGTTCAGCCAGTCCACGGGAATGATAAGCTGAAAATCTCGCCCGCTGGTCGGGAGTTGGGAAACGTGCATCAGTGTAAAGCCGCTTAGCTTCTTTGGCTGAATGCTTGGGTTCATTTTCCCGACAAGGCCACTGCTGAGGGCCTTCTTGGTGCAAGTATTCGTGACTGAGGCCTGTGACGTCGCAGGGCTGGCCCCGCGTTAACTGTACGAACTCTTGGTAAACATCACCACTGTTATTGAAAGCAAACTGTTCGGCAAAACCCAACCTGCGTCCCACCTCAGCGAAAATACTCCAGTCGTCGCGGGCTTCCCCTAAAGGTGTGTCGAAACCGATACAAAGACTAACGCGACGTTCGGAATTGGTCATCACTCCCGTTTTTTCACTCCACTGAGTTGCCGGTAAGAGGATGTGAGCGTAGGCGGAGGTTTCGGTGGGATAGTAAGCTTCTTGATAAACTGTAAAGGGCGATCGCAATAAAGCCGCTTTTGTCCGTTCCAAATCCGGCATACTCACTACCGGATTGGTAGCTGCAATCCACAACATCTCTACTTGGCCGGTTTCCAAACCCAAAATCATCTCCCAAGCAGTGCGGCCTGGATTGGGCGAAATACTTCCGGGTGTCAGACCCCACAATTGCTCTACTTGGGTTCTGTGTTGGGCATTTTTCACAGTTCGATATCCCGGTAATAGGTGAGAAAGTCCCCCTGCTTCCCGCCCTCCCATGGCGTTTGGCTGGCCTGTGAGGGAAAACGGGCCGCATCCCGGTTTGCCGATTTGACCGGTCATCAAGTGCAAATTAATTAGCGATCGCACCTTTGCCGTGCCTTCAGAGGACTGGTTAATGCCCATAGACCACAGAGACAAAACCCGCTGGGACTGTTGCCAATACTTAGCCGCGGTTTCCAAGTCTCCCACAGAAATGCCACAGCGCGAGGCTACGAATTCCGGCGTATAGGTGTTGACAACTTGCACAAACTGCTCGAAATGAACTGTGGATTCTTGAATAAATTTTGGATCTATGCTGTCGCTTTGCAACAGTAAATAGGCAATTCCATTGAGTAAGTCTATATCAGTACCTGGTTTGATTGCCAAGTGCAAATCCGCTGCTTCCGCCGTCGGAGTCCGCCTCGGATCTACCACAATCATCTTGACATGGGGATTTTTTTTATGGTATTTTGCTAAGCGATTGAAAACAATTGGATGGCATTCTGCGGTATTGCTACCAATAATAAAAGCGCAATCTGTTAATTCTAAATCGTCGTAACAGCAAGGCGGCCCGTCAGCACCAAAACTTTGCACGTATCCAGACACTGCTGAAGACATACACAGACGAGAATTGGCATCAAAATTATTAGTTCCCAGACAACCTTTAACCAATTTCTGGGCGACATAATAATCTTCTGTGATGAATTGACCGGAACCATAAACGCAGATACCATCGGTGCCGGTAGTGCTGCGAATTGTTTGGATGCGGTTGACGATCGCATCTAGTGCTTCGTCCCAGCTAGCGCGGCGGAACGGTTGATCGAGAGTATCTCGCATCATCGGATAAAGTAGTCGATCGGTGCGAATTGACTCTGCTACCGTTGCTCCCTTGACACAAACCATGCCCTGACTGGATGGGTGGTTGCGATCGCCCCGGACTTTCCAACCTTGGTTTTTGTCGGGAACAACTTCTAGACCACAACCTACACCGCAGTAAGGGCAAAGAGTTTTGATAGTTTCCATCTGCTAATTTATAGATGCTTGTTTTTTTAAGCTAATAGGTAATTGATAAACCGAATTTTTGCAAAAAACCCGGTATATCTTACCAATTAGCTATTTGCCAGTTTTAACTTCTAATTTACCACCATTACTGGGGCTAAAAGTTACTTGAAATTCAGCAGTTTTTTCAGCACCTGCTGGGGCACCGGCCGGAATTTGCAAAACGGGCAGAGGAGTTTCTTTGACGAAATCTTTAGCTGCTTTATTTGTAGGCTCGAACTGCACTATGTCCCCGTTTTGCTTCACTTTGACTCGATAAGTCAAACTTTCAGTAAAGGTGGGAGTTGTGCTCCAATTTTGGTCAATTTGTGCATATAACTGCTGTCCGATCGCATCGAGTTGCGCTTTGTCCGCAATCTGTGAGGTAGGGCTGGTGGTCGCAGCAGCACTCGGCGCAGTGATCTTAGCAGCACTAGGTGCAGTGGTCGCAGCAGCACTCGGTGCAGTGGTCGCAACAGCACTCGGTGCAGTGGTCCCAGCAGCACTCGGTGCAGTGGTTGCAACAGGACTGGGCGCAGTGGTCGCAACAGCACTCGGTGCAGTAGTCCCAGCAGCACTCGGTGCAGTGGTTGCAACAGGACTGGGCGCAGTGGTCGCAGCAGCACTAGGCGCGGTTGTCGTAGCAGCAATTGGTGCAGTAGTCGCAACAGGACTGGGCGCAGTGGTCGCAGCAGCACTAGGCGCGGTTGTCGTAGCAGCAATTGGTGCGGTTGTCGCAGCAGCACTCGGCGCGGTGGTAGCAGCAGCACTCGGTGCGGTTGTCGCAGCAGGACTCGGTGCGGTTGTCGCAGCAATTGGTGCAGCCGGAGTGGGAGGAGAACTAATTACCGCAGCCGCCGGCGCACTCGTTGCTGGTTCTGCTAATTTTTGTTTTTGCTGACTACCAACATGAGACATATTGACCGCAGCTAAAATACTCATCGCGAATAGCCAAGACACTCCTAGTACAGCGCCTTTGATTCGTGATGCTTCTGAGGGCTCCGAAGCGTGAGGTACAAATTCTGCGGGCGCCAACTTGGTTCTCGACTTTTCCTGCGGAACAGCGGCGGGTCTGAGGGCTGATTCGGGCAAGGGTGGGAGGGCGGTTTCGGTTTCTTCCTCGCCTTCTGTGTGGGCGTAGCGGGAGAACAAGAACTCTAAAGCAAAGTTCCGCAGTTCGTAGTATTTCGGATCTTCCATGATCCGCGTGCGGTTGCGGGGACGGCTGAAGGGAATGTGCATATCTTCCCCGATTTTAGCGGCTGGACCGTTGGTCATCATCACGATGCGATCGGATAAAAACAAAGCTTCATCGATATCGTGGGTAATCATGATGACGGTAATTTTGTACTCCCGCCAAATTTTGAGCAATTCTTCTTGCAACTCTTCCCGCGTAATTGGGTCTAGAGCTCCGAAGGGTTCGTCTAAAATCAACAGTTTGGGGCGAGTAGCTAGGGCGCGGGCGATCGCAACTCTTTGTTTCATCCCCCCAGACAACTGGCCTGGTCTTTTGTTGCTAGCTTCGGTAAGTCCCACCAATTCTAGGTGTTGCTGAACGATCGCATTGTGTTCCTCTGGGGACTTTTCGGCGTAAACAGTTTCAACGCCGAGGTGGATGTTTTCAGTAGCAGTCAGCCAAGGTAGCAGCGAGTAGTTTTGAAACACTACCATGCGATCGGGTCCAGGTTCAGTAATCCGCGCACCTTCGAGTGCAATCTCTCCTTCTGTCGGCCCGTTGAATCCGGCGATCATGTTGAGTAAAGTAGATTTGCCACAGCCGGAGTGACCGATCAAGCAAATAAATTCACCTTCATTAATCTGGAGGTTTACACCGTTGAGAATTACGGCAGGGCCTTTGGGAGTTTGGTAGACTTTTGATACGTCTTTAATCGACAAAAATGGTGTCGAGGTTTTGTCGTTGCTAGCTTTAGTTGTTTTTTGATTTGGGAGAGTTTGCATATTTTCAGAATGGGGGTTAGGGTTTTCTGGATTAGGCATAGGAAATGGGATGAAAATAGTGCAAGAGTTTTAAGTTGAAGAATTGGAATGGGCATCGGGCCTTTATAGCATCGGCAACAAATAACAAATGACAAATGACTAATGACTACTGACTACTGACTACTGACTACTGACTAATGACTACTGACTACTGACTACTGACTACTGACTACTGACTACTGACTACTGACTACTGACTAATGACTAATGACTTCCTGATTATGCCGCAGGCAGTTTGATTGAACACTGACTGCCTACGGGTTCAATTAAGATTTCTTCAATGCGGACGTTACGCTTGATTTTGACGTTTTCTAGATACTCGATCGGGTCGTCTAGATTAAAGACACTACCATCAAATAGTTCAATGCTACGACGATCGCGACCGACATCTGGCAAACCTAATTCTCTGACTGCTTGACCAAACACATCCGGGCGCAAAACTCGATCGACTACTTCCACCCAGTTTTTCGGGAATGGAATCATGCCCCACCTGGCCATTTGCGCCGTCACCCAGAGCATTTCCAGGCGATCGGGAAAATTGGTTTTGTCAACGTAGAACTGATTGAAGTTGTAAACCATTTCCGGTTTGGTCGTCGTACCGTTATTGTAAGGGTCGAGGAAGCCCGGACGCACATCTTTCGGGTCAGCACCGATATATTGTTCTTGGCAAATCAATTCTAAGATTTCTTGGCGGTTGCGGCGATCGTCGCAGTAGTCGCAGGCTTCCAAAAGGGCTTTGACGAGGGCGACGTGAGTTTGCGGATATTTCTGAGCCCAATCTTCCCGAACACCGAGGACTTTTTCGATGTGTCCAGGCATAATATCCAGGGAACGGGCGATGACAAAACCTGTACCGTCGTTGACTGCACGGGAATTCCAGGGGTCTCCTGAACAATAACCGTCGATGTTGCCTGCTTTTAAATTCGCTACCATCTGTGGGGGCGGAATCACGGTTAAGCCGACATCAAGGTCGGGGTCAATGCCCCCAGCGGCCAGCCAGTAACGGAACAGCAGATTGTGCATCGAGGCGGGGTGTACCATGCCCAAGGTGTGAGCTTTATCGGGGGTACTGTCGATCGCGGCTTTCAAATCTTCCAAGGTCCGAATGCCTTGATTGTAAAGGTGTTTGCCTAGGACGATGGCATTGCCGTTGCGGGACAAGGTTAAGGCGCTACAGACGGGGACTGGCATTTCGCCGTCTAAGCCTAGCAGCATGGCGATCGGCATTCCTGCCACCATTTGGGCCGCGTCTAGGCGTCCTTGGGCGACTCCTTTAGCGATTTCTTTCCAGCTAGGTTCCCGCACGAGGGTGACTTCTTCCAAACCGTGGGCTTTGAAGAATCCTTTTTCTTTGGCTACTACTAAGGGGGCGCAGTCGGTGAGGGGAATAAAGCCGATATCGAGGTTGACTTTTTCCAAGCCGTTGCGGGACACAACTACCGCTGGGGATTGTTGTTGTGCTGATTTTTGTTGGGCTGCGCGACGCTGTTTGACTCGTTTTTGTTGGTTGAGGAAGTAAACCATTTCGCCACGCAGGGCGTAGTAACTGGGGTGGTTGACTACTTCCATACGCTTGCGGGGGCGGGGGATGTTGACTTCGAGGATTTGCCCGATTTGCGCTTCGGGCCCGTTGGTTAGCATCACGATGCGATCGCTCAGCAGCAAGGCCTCGTCAACGTCGTGCGTTACCATAACCCCAGTTACTTTGCTTTCTTCGCAAATTTTCATCAACTGGTCTTGCAAACCGCCACGAGTTAAAGCATCCAATGCGCCGAAGGGTTCGTCTAGCAACAGCAATTTGGGGCGGATCGCCAGGGCGCGGCCGATCGCCACTCGTTGTTTCATCCCCCCAGAAATTTCACTTGGACGTTTGTGGGCGGCGTGTCGCAGTCCGACTAAGGCGATGTGGTGTTCGATAATTAAATCTCGGTCTTCTTTAGATATATCTCTATAGATTTCATCCACCGCTAGAGCAATATTTTCGCGGACTGTCAGCCAAGGTAGCAGGGAGTAGTTTTGAAACACTACCATGCGATCGGGGCCAGGCTCGCGGACTTCGCGGCCTTCTAGAGTAATCCCGCCCTGACTTGCTTGATCCAGTCCAGCGATGATATTTAACAGTGTCGATTTACCACAACCGGAGTGTCCGATCAAGGAGATAAATTCTCCTTTTTTAATTTTGAGTTCAATGTTTTTGAGCGCAATATATTGCTCACCATTGGGTAAGTTAAATACGCGGTCTACGTGGTCTACTTCAACAAATACTGACATGATTTTTTTAGGGTAATTTTTACAGAGCAGATGCTAATTATTAATTGTTATTTGGTAATAGCTAATTGGTAATAGCTAATTGGTAATTGGGCATTGGGAATTAATTTACAACTAATTTTTGGCAGTTTTTAGTTTGCAACCATTCCCCATTCCCCATTCCCCATTCCCCATTCCCAAATTCTATTTCTGTTCTTCAGGAACCACTTTGGAGGCGATGAAACCGACAATTCTGTCGAGAATCAAACCGACAATTCCCACATAAAGCACAGCCAGAATCACCGCGCTGAGTCTAGAACTGTTGTAAGCATCCCAGATGAAGAACCCGATGCCAACGCCGCCGACTAACATTTCCGCAGCTACAATCGCCAGCCAAGACAAACCAATACCGATTCTCAAGCCAGTGAAGATGTAAGGAACTGAAGAGGGAAGCAAGATTTTCCAGAAGTATTTTTTGTTAGGCAAACGCAACACGCGGGCGACGTTTCTGTAGTCTTGGGGGATTTGTTGAACCCCTACGGTAGTGTTAATTAAAATCGGCCAAATTGCTGTAATTAAAATTACGAACAGCGCTGAAACTTCGTTGGCTTTCATCCCAATGACTTCAAAGGGATTGAACTGTTGAAATACTGCCAGGGCAATGGGCAGCCAAG
The DNA here is from genome assembly GCF_041354475.1 of Microcoleus sp. Lineage (NCBI taxonomy): Bacteria > Bacillati > Cyanobacteriota > Cyanophyceae > Oscillatoriales > Microcoleaceae > Microcoleus > Microcoleus sp. The sequence continues at coordinate 37,858 of NZ_JBGJZU010000008.1, read as the reverse complement.
CCAGGGGCGGGATGGTTCTGAATACTTGAAACAGCGGGTCTAAGGCATCGAACATGAGGGAGTTTGTGCCGATGAGGATTCCTAAACCAATACCAAGCACTGCTGCTAAAGTAAAGCCGATCGCCACCCGTTGCAAGCTGGCTGCAAGTTGCCAAAATAAGCCTTTGTCTGTGCCACCGTTGTCGAAGAAAGGATTGATAATCAAATTCCAGCTTTCTTGGACGGCTTTGATCGGGCCTGGTAACGACGATGAGGCATCGTGACAGAGAATTTGCCAAACTATGAGCAGAACTGCGATCGCCACTAGGGGACGGATAATTTTTTTGCGATTTTTCTGAACTTGATTCAGAATGAAATCTACAGGATTTTTGCTCTTAGAAACAGAGAGATTTGTTGCCATATTTTTGAGTTCTGTTTAGTGAATAATTGATTATTTGTAGATACTTTGAACAGAATCCCTGTGAGGATTGGGTCGGTTGAGTTAGGAACCCTGCGTTTCGCTCCGCCCAACTCCACTCAATTTAAAAAATGGTCAACAGTCAACAGTCAACAGTCAACTGTCAACTGTCAACTGTTCACTAATTATGCCTTCTTGATTACCAGAGCCTTCAAATATTCTTCTGGCTTATCTGGGTCAAATTTCACACCATCAAAGAAGGTTTCCACACCGCGAGAAGTGGTAGCCGGAATTTGAGCTGCGGGAACACCAATTGCTGTCGCCGCTGCTTTCCAAATATCCTCCCGGTTAACTTTATCAACCGTTGCTTTGATGTCGGTAGTCGCCGGCATATAACCCCAGCGAATATTTTCGGTAATGAACCAAGCATCGTGACTCTTGTAGGGATAGGAAGCATTGTCCGCCCAGAATTTCATCGCTAAGGTGCTGGCTGGTTCAACTTTACCAGTACCGTAATCAATTTGACCTTTGGCGCGACCGATAATGTCTGCAACTGGCACTTTCAACCACTTATCTTGGGAAATGATTTGACACATTTCGTCTTTATTTTCTGGCTTGTCGCACCACTGTTGAGCTTCCAAGACAGCCATGGTAATTGCTTTAGCAGCTTTCGGATTTTTAGTCACCCAATCTGCTCTTAAAGCTAAACATTTTTCGGGATGGTCTTTCCAAAGTTCTCCGGTGACTAAAGCAGTGTATCCGACCTTTTGAGCAACTAGCTGAGCATTCCAAGGTTCGCCTACACAAAAGGCTTCCATGCTGCCGGATTTCATGTTAGCTACCATTTGGGGTGGCGGAACAGGAATCACGGAAACCTCTGTATCTGGATTGATACCACCGGCTGCTAGCCAATAACGCATCCACAAGTCGTGGGTGCCGCCGGGAAAGGTAATAGCAACTTTTTGATTAGCGAGAGCCGTTTTGAGGGCTTTGCTGTCAGTACCTACTTTTAAATCTAGGTATTTTTTGCTGATGGAAATTGCCTGACCATTAGTATTTAACCGTGCCACAATGTTCATCGGTACTGGCTGATTACCTTTGGTAATAGTGCCCAAGGTCATCTGGTAAGGCATGGGGGATAAAATGTGGGCACCGTCGATACCGCCTTTGTCAGAACCCAGTTCTAAGTTGTCGCGTGTAACTGGCCAAGATGCTTGTTTGGCAACTTGCACGTCTTTCATGCCGTACTTGGCAAATAAGCCTTTTTCTTGGGCAATAATTAAGGGTGCTGAATCAGTTAGAGCAATGAATCCGAGTTTTGCTGCCGTAACTTCCGGGGCGTCGGCGGGGTTGATGCTGACTGCTGGGCTGGGAGTGGCAGAGGAACCGCTAGGGCTGGGACTCCCAGTGCTATTGCTGGTGCTGGAACCGGAACTGCAACCGTGGGCTAGGAGAGTGCCGGCTGCTGTTGCTCCGGCGGTGATGATGAATTTTCTTCTAGAAAGGTTGCTCATGTGTCTTGAATTTTTGGTGTACTTTGAGATTATGTGAGATAAAGGTGTGAGATTTTGTGCGAACTTGGTGCTTGGGAAAGCAAAAATCTAGGTTTGAGATTGCTTGACTTTGTTGGCACAGAATCCAATCATTTCCTTTGCAGTGACATCATACTATTTGATAGTCTTGAATATCACATTGTGAGATCAGGCATCGATCGTCACTTTGCCGATCGCCCGCGCGCTACAGGTTAAAATGAACCCTGGTTCTATGTCACTGAGCGCGTCAAGTTCCCCATCGTAGGCGATATCGCCTTTTAGGAGTTTCTGCTTACAAGTGCCACAACTGCCTGAGCGGCAACTGCTATCGAGTTGGACTCCTGCACCTTCGGCAACATCGAGGATGAACTCGTCTTCGCTGCAAGCAACTTCTTTGCCCGATCGAGCGAAAATGACAGTAGATGTCTGAGGTTTCGCTCCGGGAACGGTGGTTTCGCCCTCGTCAACCGTCAATAGCAATTGTCGGTTGAGAGAAGCTACCTCCTCAGATGCCTTGGGAACCGCCCCGAACTGATCGACTAAAATTTGAATCAGCACAGGTTTGAGGTCTTCGCAGGGAATACTTTTTTGGACACAGCTACCCAAATGAGCATCTTTGCCGACAGTACCTCCCATATAAATGTCAACACCTTCGAGGGTTTTGCCATTCTTGCGAACCTTTGTCCCCATCAGACCGATGTCTGCTACTTGGGGTTGACCGCAGGAATTGGGACAACCAGTCCAGTGAATTCTCACTGGTTTGGGTACTGAGAGTTCGGCTTCGAGTTCCCGAATCATCCCCACCGCACGGCTTTTGGTTTCGATGAGGGCGAAGTTACAAAACTTGGCGCCGGTGCAGGAAACCAAGGCTCGCGTTAGGGGTGCGGGGTCGATGGAAAAACGCTCTAGCAGCGGTTCTTTAACCAAGGATTCAATCCGCGATTCAGGAACATTGGGAATAATCACGTTTTCTTCGACGGTGAGTCTGAGTTCCCCACTGCCGTAAACGTCGGCAATTCTCGCCAAGTCGAATAAATCCGCTGCTGCAAGTCGGCCGACGGGAACGTGCAAACCTACATACTTTAAACCTGATTGTTTTTGGTCGTAAATGCCGATGTGATCGCGTTTGTCCCAGATGATTTCATCCTTGGCCGCAGCAGGAAGCAAAGTACGGCCTAATTCCTGTTCTACTTGGGCTCGGAATTGTTCGATGCCCAACTCGTCAATCAGCCACATGAGGCGGGACTTTTGACGATTGGCTCTGGGCCCGCGATCGCGGTACACACTTAATATAGCTTTGCACAAATCTACAACGTCGCTAGGACTTGCCCAGGCGTTGAGGGGAATGGCGGCTTCGCAGCGTTTGGCGGAGAAGAAACCCCCGACTAAAACATTGAAACCGATGTTGCCGTCTTGATAAGCGGGGACAAAGGCGATGTCGTTAATTTCGGCATGGACTGAGTTGTCACGACAGCCTGCGATCGCAATATTAAATTTTCTCGGTAAATTGGAAAACTGGGGATTACCTTCACCACAATTGGTAATCATGTCTTGAACTTGATAAGCCAGTTCCCGCGTATCTATCAGTTCGTCTGCGTCTAAGCCCGCTACTGGCGAACCTGTAATATTTCGCACATTATCCATGCCAGACTGGACGCTGGTCAGGCCAACTTCTTTGAGGCGGTGGAAGATATCTGGCAAGTCTTCGATCAGAATGCCACGTAGTTGCAGGTTTTGTCTGGTAGTGATGTCAGCGCTGCCTTCATCTCCGTAGCGTTGTACAATTTCTGCCAGGATTCTGGTTTGACTGCTGGTAATGATGCCATTGGGCAAGCGCAGTCGCATCATGAATTTTCCGGGCGTGACCGGCCGAAAGAAGATACCCAACCATTTCAGGCGGTGCTCGCGGTCTGTGGCATCCATTGCTTCCCAGCCGATTTTAGCGAAGTCTTCCAGTTCGGCTTTGAGTGCTAAGCCGTCTTTTTCCGCTTTGAGTTTTTCAAATTTGTTTAAGCTGGCTTGGGGTTCTACGGTTTGGGTCATGGGTTTACCCTCGCGGCTGGTTTGTTGGGGGAGCTATTGACTTGGGGCATAAAGTGTGATTTTTCGCTAACCTTAGTGAGTTTACTGATTTAAAACTGTATATCTAGTTACTCGATCGCATTTCTTGTAAGCATCGTTGGCTATCTATAGATTAGATTTTTACTTGGTGCTGCTGAGACAGCCACGGAACTACTTTGGTAATAGTTGCTACGGATGGTTCGGTCGATCGCTGCCTTTCTCTGCACCTTGGTTGTGAACTAATGTAAAGCCCTTAACCGTAAATATTCGTAGCTATTTTTACAAAAAATAGAGTTTTATGAAATTTTCGCGTATTTGCAATGCGTTTTTTGCATGAGTGGGTAAAAATGCCCAGGGAGTTCAAAAAAATTAATAAATCTTTAGATTGGCGTGCACAAAAATATTTTTGTGACATGGATCGTAGTCTCTGGGTTCTCACCATCACACAATTAGAGTGCCTAATGTCACCTACTTTGTATCAAAATATCACCAGATATACGATGTCGGCATCACGAGGGATTTTGGGAGAACCAGGGATGATATATATGTAGAGTTCAATCAACACCTCATGTTTTTCATTCAACTGATTCCCGGCGCTATTTCAGAAATACTTGCTTCTGTGAGCGATACTGGCACTTTGACCATAGCCGATCGCTATGGCTTAATGGCCGCGGTTTTGGACGAATCTCTCGAAGACGAAGACAGAAACTCCCTGAACCGTTTGTTGCGTTCTGTGCTCAAGGGGCGAGTCAAGATCGTTAACGAACTGTCGGCGATTATTTAGAACACTTGCTTATATCTTGTCTAGCAAATAACAAAATTACTGAAATATATTTGTTAAAATTTATACTTGTCACCTAGAAAATATACAAATAAATTTTGGTTTGAGCGCTGTCATATCTTTACCAAAACTTTAAATAAAATGACGATAATCCATGATTTAATTTAAATAATTCGTAGAAGAGTTGACTTTCTAATTTTAAGATAAAATTTTAATATAATAATTTTATGAACAATACTAACTAATAGGTAATTGTCGGATTGGTAATTTTATAGATAGTTAGCTACAGACTATTATCTTCCCACTCATTCCCCAGGAAACATTTAATGAATACAAGTTCTAAAACTTTGAAGCGATGGGTTTACTCAGGCGCTATGTTATTATGTGCAACTGTCGCAGCACAACAACCAAAAGCCGCCGCAGCCACCCTCTCTAATAGCTGGAATTATGCGATCGACTCCTTCAATGATGGTGTGACCGGCCTTCAAATTGGTGGTGGCGAATTTGAATTTTATGGCATCGCCGTCAAAGAAACATCAGATACCGCATTCATTGCCATCAACTCCAATCTCAGCTTAGCAGGATATGCTAACAGCGGTGTCCAAAGAGGCAATATCAATTACGGCGATTTATTTTTCAACTTTTCCGGTCAAGATTTTAACACAGCTAACGCAAAGGGCAACTTATTTGGTATCCGTTTTGCAGAAGGAAACGACTCCGGTGTAGCTACCACAGGGGTTTACAGCAAAGTTACTGCTAAAAGCGTTACTCAAACCAACTCTGGTTTTGCCAATTTAACTTTATTCAACGATCGCGTGAAGTCAGCAGGTGGAACACCATCAATGGGCGATTTATCGGCCACAGACCCATATTTTGAGCAAACAGGTAACTGGACAGTTATGAACTCAATTGATTCGGGTACAAAAGTCGGAGAAATAAATTTTCTCACCCCAGAAACTTTGAGTGTCCTGGGTTTGAATTTTGCTCAGTTTAATGCCCAAGGTTCTCAAACTATTGGATTTAGTTTTAATAAATCCTCCATGCCTTCTGGGAGTTATATTGCTAATTTGTTTGCGGAATGTGCTAATGATGCGATCGCCATTAAAAGCTCTTTTACCAAAGAAGCTTCTGAACCCGTACCAGAACCTTCTACTATGTTCGGTACTTTAGCAGGATTGGGGATTCTAGCAGCCAAACGCAAATTGAAGCGCTAGATTAGCTGCAATTAGAAGCTAGAACCCCGACTTGTTGAATAAGTCGGGGTTCTAACATAATGCTCTAACCTAGATTGAAATCCGCAGCATTAATCAGGCTAGCAGTCACCCCATTTAGAGAAGCTAAAATCTCTCCGGTTGCTGATAAACGGATGAAAGTTGCATTGTTTTCTTGAGTAATAGAAAGTTGGAAAAAATTCAAGCCATTGTTGAGAGAAAGCGAATCTTTTACATATTCAAAATCGGTAATAGTATCAGCCCCAGAATTGGCGGAAAGCAGGAATCGATCGCTCCCATTTCCCCCTGTCAAAGTATCATCTCCCAAACCGCCCATCAAAACATCATCACCCTTACCTCCCAGCAGAATATCATTGCCATCGCCGCCGTTCAAAATGTCAGAACCCCGATCGCCCATCAAAACATCCTCACCATTACCTCCAAGCAAAGTATCATTGCCCTTACCGCCGTAGAGAGTGTCATTCCCTTCGCCGCCAACGAGACTATCAGAACCCCGATCGCCCATCAAAACATCATCACCATTACCTCCAAGCAAAGTATCATTACCCTTACCGCCGTAGAGAGTGTCATCCTTTTGGCTACCATCGAGAAAATCATTTCCTAAATCGCCGTACATCCGATCGCTGCCATCAAAGCCGATGATGGTATCATTTCCCTGTTTACCGCTGATGGTATCGTTGCTGCGATTTCCTGCCAGGAAATCGTCACCATCAGTACCGATAATTGGTGTCGGCGTAACTTCCTCTGTACTCGTGCTGGGTTTAGCAAGCCAAATATCTTGACTGCCGGCATTGGGACCTCCCAAAGAGCCCTTAGTGTCTCCAATCAAATAGACATTGCCAGCGCGATCGAGTTCTAAGTTAAACGTCTCGCCAGATTCCTCAGTTCCGAATTGCCGGAACCACAACCGATCGCCATTACTGTCATACTTAGTTGCCCAAATATCTGTACTGCCTGTATAGGGACCTGCCAAAGCATCATTGGTTTTTCCCGTCAGGTAGAGATTGCCAGCGTTATCCACTACTAAGTCTGAGGGAGAATCATTTTCACGACTGCCGAATTGCTGGAGCCACAATCGATCGCCATTGCTGTCGTACTTAGCTGCCCAAATATCTAGATTGCCTGCATTAGGACTTCCCAAATCACCCTTGGTTATCCCCGTCAGGTAGAGATTACCAGCACTATCCACTACTAACTCTGAGGGATAATCATCTTCACGACTCCCAAATTGCTGGACCCACAATCGCTCGCCATTGCTGTCGTACTTAGCCGTCCAAATATCTAGATTGCTGGCATTGGTGTCTGCCAAAGCTCCCATCAAGTAGAGATTGTTAGCGCTATCGAGTGCTAAGTCTGAGAGCCCTTGTACTGCCGTCCCGAATTGCTGGAACCACAACTGATTGCCATTGCTGTCGTACTTAGTCGCCCAAGTGTTACCATCAGCCGGTGGCGGTAGACTGAGGTTTACATATCTATTAAAGTTTTTCCCCACCACGTAGAGATTGCCGCTGCTGTCCACCTTAATGCCATAGGGGTATGTTCCTGCTATGCCAATGGGGAATTTGTCGTCGCTGCCAGACTCGACTTTCTTCAACCACAACTGGTTGCCACTGCCGTCATACTTAGCTATCCAAGTCCTTCTGAGGCCTGGGGTTCGACTTATACTTGAAAATCCTTCTGTTCCCGTCAGGTAGACATTGCCAGCATTATCCACTGCTATGTCATATGGATACTCATCATATTTTGTAAAGTTGAACTCCTCGAGCCACAACTGGTTGCCGGTGCTGTCATACTTAGCTACCCAAGCGTCCTTTTGCTCAAAAAGCTTGGTAGTATTGGTTGTTCCTGCGACGTAGACATTGCCTGCACTATCTACTGTCACTTTGCTCGAAGATCGATTCGTTAATTGCTTGACCGACCACAACTGATTGCCACCGGCATCATATTTGGTTATCCAGCTATTGCTACTTGGATTTGTGCCACCAAAAAGGCCGTAGGCCTCTCCTATCAGATAGAGATTGCCTGCACTGTCAAATACTGTGTCTCGGAGGCTATCCCCACCGGGTGTGCCGAATTGTTTGAGCCATTCAAAGTTAGATGTTAATTGTGTCATAGTTGGTGTAGTTTCAGAGATTTTACTGGTGCAACAGCTTACCAGACATTAGATTGAGCCAAAATTTGCGACACCGATCGCACTTGCCGTCACCCCATTCAAAGATGCTAAAATTTCTCCGGTTGTCGCCAAGCGAATTAATGTTGCACCGCTATTTTGAGTAATTGACAGTTGCGAGAAAGTCAACCCGTTACCCAAGACTAATAAGTCTTTGCCCAATTCAAAATCAGTAATAACATCAATACTGGAATTGGTAGAAAGCAAGAATTGATCGTTGCCAGCACCACCCGTCAAACTATCACTGCCCAAACCACCAAACAACACATCATCACCCTTACCTCCCAGCAGAACATCATTGCCATCACCGCCATTCAAGCTATCAGCACCGCGACCACCAAACAACGCATCATCACCGCTACCTCCGAGCAAAATATCGCTATCTTTGCCGCCGAAAAGAGTGTCATTCCCCGCGCCACCATCGAGAGAATCATTGCCCCTCATGCCCATCAACAAATTATTCGCGCTGTCGCCAGTCAGGATATCGTCGCTATCTGTGCCGAGAATGCGATCTGAGGAATTGCTGCCCAAATCGGTGTCCCCGGTGACTACAGGAGTCGCAACCCCAACAGGTAATATGACAGCTTGAATCTTGCTATCTAAAGCAGCACCAGTATTGTCAGTAACTACCTGAGAAATTGTCTTATTTCCCGCGCCAACTGCTTTGAAATCTTGAGTAGTTGCGCCCAAAGCTACTTGTTGAACACGGGCAACTGCTTGAGTAATTGGAGTGGCTGTGCTGGAAACAGCCGAATCAATGCGTTGATTTGCTGTTGCCATTACTGTCGCAGCTTGCGAGATAATCTGGGTAACTTTTTGACTATTGAAATTGGAGTCAATCTGCTGAATTTTCGCCACTGCTTGCTGAATGATTGGTTCTAAAACTGCTGCATTGCTTAGATTTAAAACAGTACCAGATTGAATTGGAGTTGTAATTGAACTGACAACAGCCTTGACAATATCCTTGGTAGCTGCACTGGAAGCACCGTCAATCAAAGCGCTAGTTTGAGTGATGAAGTTTTGGACTTTCACCATTTCTGCTAAGACTTGGACGCCGCCCGGTTGCTTGTTGTTGGTGGCGTCGATCGGGTCAAAGCTTATCAAGTCAACGTCAGCGGGAATGGCAAGAGCAGATTTGACCTGAGATTGTGCTATTTCCGGTGCAATTCCTTTGTCAATCAAGTCGGCGACTAAGCTGGTTAAGAGGGTGACAACACTGGCATCAGCAGGTGCTGTGACTGGTGTTTCTAGTGGCAAACCAGTAGCGGTATCAGTGCCTCCAAAAGCAACTAAATTGCCTTCTGATGGGTCAATTTCCCCATTCTGATTTTTGTCGAAAATCTCGAAAGCAATATCAAGATTATATTCACCATTAGAGTCAGTAGTAGTTGATGGTTCCCCGGCATCTAGAACACCATTCTTGTTAGCATCGAAGAACAAAGTCGCACCCGCAATGTATCCATCAATCACCACACCTCGGCTGCTAAATGTCAGGTCAATCACATCGCTCGCGCTGACACCTGTCGTATCCGTTGCTGTTAATTTAATTGCCAAATTTTGCAGCCCTGGAGTTGTACCATTAAAGGTGCGAGTAGTGGGGTTGAATCTCAACCAAGAAGGTAAGGGTTGACCGTTGTTGAGGGTTGCTGAGTAGGTGAGGGTATCTCCCGGATCGGGATCGGTAAAAGTGTTCCAAGGAAAAGTGTAATTGAATGTCGATGAGTTGCTGACATTTAGATAGTTATAGTGCCACGGAGTTGTTGTAGGGCCGTAGTTTAATACTGGTGGGCGGTTGAGAGCTCTGCGAATATTTAAACGCCCTCCACTAACCGTGGCTCCAATCAGAGAAGTAAGCGGGTCTGTAGTCCTCATAGCGTTAATCACTTTTGCACCCTTTTGGGTGGCATAATTAATAGCTTTTACGAGGGCGTCGGTTGAAGCAAGCAATTTGCCATCAGGGTATATTTTAAAAACCATTAAAGGCATGATGCTAACATTTTGACTCACGCCTACAACGCCAATGTTGTTATTGCCAACTGCCCCAATAGTACCCGCAACATGAGTTCCGTGACTGGCGATATCTGTGGGATTGTTATTATTATTGATGAAATTGTAGCCGCGCACGTCATCTATGTAGCCGTTACGGTCGTTGTCAATGCCATCACCTGCTATTTCCCCTGTATTTCTCCAGATATTAGCAGCAAGGTCTTGGTGGTTGTAGTCCACACCCGTATCCACTACTGCAACTACCACATTTTTGCTGCCTTTTTGAATATCCCATGCTTCTGGTGCATCAATATCAGCATCGAATCTTCCACCAGTTTGTCCGGTATTATTCAAACCCCAAAGTTCATTAAGTCGCGGATCGCTTGGCGTATCCAGAATCGATACATTGTTGAAAAGCTGGCTGAAGTTAAAGTTATTTGAAAACTGGTCGATCGATACTGTGTAATTAAGTTCAACCGCTGCTACTCTGGGATCTCGAGCTAAATTTTCTTTAACCTGTTGCAAGTCTGCGTTGGCTGCTATTTTCACCAATCGCCATTGTGGTAATTGCTCTTGTGTTGAGTCCGCATTTCGGTTGGGAAATGTAAAATTGCCAAATTGGAAAGCACTCCGGGAGAAAAATGTACCGCTTGTAAATGCAGAATTAATGGCATTTGATGGAGGACTTGGAGGTACGAGGTTTTCGACTTCGATCGCACCGTTAGCTGCAAATAAATCGCTTTGAATTGTAGCTTCGCTCGCTTGAGGACTTAACTTAACTAAAAGCTCACCTTCTTTGTATTCCTGAATTCCAGCCGGTGTTGGTGTTGGTGTTGGAGGTGTTGGTGTTATTACTGGTGTTGGTGTTGGAGATTTTGGTATTGGAAATATTGGTATTAAAGTTGTTATTGGAGTTGTTATTGGAGTTGTTATCGAAGTTGTTGGCGCTGGTGTTGGAAATATTGGTATTGGTGTTGGTGTTGGTATTGGTGTTGGAGGTATTGGTATTGGTGTTGGTATTGGAGTTGTTATTGGAATTATTGGTGTTGGGGTTGGAGGCGTTGGTGTTGGAGATATTGGCGCAGTGTCGTTATCAGTAATGGCGACATTAATAGGCGAAATTGTAAAGTTGTTATATTTAACATCGGTACTGGTAACAGTATGGGCGATCGCCCCTGCATGATTTCCTTCCACAACCGTATCGTCTGTAGCCGTTACTGTGACTGATTTCGCGACATTCCAGTTAGTAGCGTCGAAGGTGACAGGTGCGATCGCACTTATTTGATTCCCCCCGTCAAAACTGATAGTAACTGGTGCTGTTGGCTGCGAATTTAACTTGAGTGTATAACTGCCTGTTGCACCGCCTTCTGTAGCTGTTATATTCTGTTGTGAAATACTCACACCTGCGGTATCGTTGTCAGCAATCGTGGCAGTTACAGGAGAAATCGTCAGGTTATTATACTTGGTATCGGGGCTGACAGACTTGTGAGCGATCGTGCCACTGCGGGTTCCTTGCGCTATGCTGTCATCGATCGCCTTAACAGTCACATTTTGAGCAACATTCCAATTAGTGGGCGTGAAAGTCAGAGGTGCGATCGTATCAATTTGATTCCCTGTTTCAAAGTTAATCGTGACGTTTGCAGCAGGCACGCTAGTCAAAACTACACTGTAGGTATCCGTTGCACCTGCTTCAGCAATATCTGTGCCGCCTCCTGATTGGACAATAGAAACACCGGGACTATCGTTATCAGTAATCGATGCTGTCACATTGGGAATAGCTTTGGCGTTATAATTTCCATCGGTACTGGTAGCTGTGTGAGCGATCGTGCCGCTGTGAGTTCCTTGTGCTACATTGTCGTCGATCGCACTGACAGTGACAGTTTTTTCCACATTCCAGTTAGTGCTGTCAAAAGTAATCGGTGTGGCGATCGGATTAAGTTGATTTCCAGTATTGAAACTAATACTAACTGGTGCAGTCGGTTGCGAAGTTAGCTTGATTTTGTAACTGCCAGTTGCACCGCCTTCCGTAGCAGTTATGTTTGTAGGTGTGACGCTGAAATCTGCCGTGTCGTTATCAGTAATGGCGACACTGACACCCGGAATTGTGATGCCGTTATAATTAACATCGCTACTGGTAGAAGAATGGGCGATCGCACCTGTATGATTTCCTTCAACTAAACTGTCGTCAACTGCTTTCACCTGCACAGTTTGAGCGACATTCCAATTAGTCGCAGTAAAAGTAAGTGCGGTAATTGGTTGAATTTGACTGCCTGTAACCAAGTTAATCGTCACAGGTGCTGTTGGCTGAGTATTTAACTTAACGCTATAACTTCCATTTGCACCGCCTTCCGTTGCAGTCGCAGTAGTGGGAGTAATGGTAACGCCTGCGGTGTCGTTATCGGTAATGGCGACGTTAACAGGCAAAATCGTGATGCCGTTATAATTAACATCGGTACTGGTGGAAGAATGCGCGATCGCACCTGTATGATTTCCTTCAACTAAACTGTCATCAACCGCTTTCACCTGCACAGTTTGAGAGACATTCCAATTAGTCGCAGTAAAAGTAAGTGCAGTAATTGGTTGAATTTGACTGCCTGTAGCTAAGTTAATTGTAACAGGCGCTGTTGGTTGGGTATTTAACTTAACGCTATAACTTCCATTTGCACCGCCTTCAGTTGCAGTCGCAGTAGTCGGAGTAATGCTAACGCCTGCGGTATCGTTATCGGTAATGGCGACATTAACAGGCAAAATCGTGATGCCGTTATAATTAACATCGGTACTGGTGGAAGAATGCGCGATCGCACCTGTATGATTTCCTTCGACTAAATTGTCGTTAACAGCAGCAACCGTAACAGTTTGAGTGGCATTCCAATTATTTGGGGTAAAAGTAAGTGCAGTAATTGGTTGAATCTGAGTACCTGTAGCCAAATTAATCGTCACAGGTGCTGTAGGCTGAGTATTTAATTTAACGCTGTAACTGCCATTTGCACCGCCTTCCCTGGCACTCGTGTTAGTGGGAGTAATGCTGACGCCTGCGCTGTCGTTATCGGTAATCTTAGCATTGACAGTGTTGCTGGCAGTGCCGTTAACTGTAAAACTTGCATTTGCACCGTTATACTTAACATCGGAACTTGTGGCTGTATGGGCGATCGGGCCGGTGTGCGGCGAAGTTTCATCTACGATATCATCAACTGCACTGACTGTAACCGTTTGCGGTACAAACCAATTGGTTGGAGTGAAACTAATGCCCGCAATCGGTTGAATTTGAGTGGCGGTGTTGAGGGCGATCGCCACATTTGCAGTAGGCTGATTAGTTAGCACAACTGTATAAGTATCAGTCGTGCCGCTTTCACCTACATTAGTGCTGCCGCCCGACTCAATAATCTTTACCTGGGGCCCGCCAGGAATGATTTTAGTAATAAAAGCATCAAATTCACCAAATTCACCTCCCCCATTAGCCGCTTGCAAAGGATTCGCTGTTGGGAAATTAGTAGAAGCAGTAGATCCCGCTACATAAACTGCACCAGAGGCATCTACCGCAATACCCCTACTGAAGTCGTCGCCACTGCCACCAAGATAAGTAGAATCAACTAAGGCAGAACCCGACGCATTGATTTTCGTGACAAAAGCATCTTTCCCGCCGCCACTGACACTTTGAATAGCATTCTTAGTCGGGAAATTAGTCGAAGTCGTATCTCCCGTCACATAAACATTATTCGCACTGTCTATAGCAATGCGAGAGCCCTGGTCATCTCCGCTACCGCCCAAATAAGTTGAATAAATCGCATTGTTACCTAGAGGACCTAACTTGATGACAAAAGCATCATTCGCACCACCTCCATAAGTCGCTTGAACTGCATTTTTAGTCGGAAACTCAGTTGAAGTGGTACGTCCCAGAACATAGGCATTTCCAGAACTATCTACAGCGATATCATGACCTATTTCATTACCGCTACCACCTAAATAAGTGGAATAAGCACGCGCACCATTCGCGTCAAATTTAGCGACAAAACCATCATAACTACCTAAAAGGGCATTTTGAAAGCCTAAATCTTTCCCCGGCAAGTCCGTCGAATAAGTAATGCCAGTAATGTAGGCATTACCATTATTGTCTATGGCAATGGCTTGAGCGTCTTCGCGACCAGAACCGCCGAAATAAGTAGAGTAAACTAAATCACTACCGATTGGATTAACTTTAGCAATAAATGCATCAATTCCGCCTCCGTAGACGGGTTGGGAGGCATTGACCGTGGGGAAACCGTCATTGACTAAAAGGGGGGAACTGTTGTTGCCGCCTGTGAGCCCGGCAACATAAGCATTACCGTTACTGTCTACCGCAATGCCGTTGCCTAGGGCGCCACTGGTGCTCCTGCCTAAAAAGGTAGAATAAACTAACGCATTGCCGGCTGCATTGAGTTTAGTTACCGCAGCAGTGTAATTAGGTGCTGTCGGTTGAAAAGAACCCGGTGTAGTTGGATAACCCGGATCGACTTGTCCAGTTAAATAAGTATTGCCTTGACTGTCTACCGCAATCCCAAAACCGTATTCATTGCCAGCCCCGCCGATATAAGTAGAGTAAACTAAGGCTGTTCCTTGGGGGTTAATTTTAGTAACTAAAAAATCAGCTTGACCCCCTGGCGTAGTTTGGAATGCACCAGGAGTAGTCGTAAAATTGTTAACAGTAGTGCCAATAATGTAAGCCGCACCTGTGCTATCTACAGTCATGCGATTGGCGGCGTCATAGGCGCTGCCGCCTAGGTAAGTGGAGTAAGCTAAAACCGGATCGATAACTAGGGGTTGAGTGCGGTCAAAATATCCCAAACTAAAATTAACTTGATTGTTTCCTAATAAATTGTAAGCGGCGGGAACATTCACCCGCTGTCCGTTGATATCTTGATAAACTATCGGTGCGTTATCAATTAATTCGCCCAGCGGTGTCTCTAAAATCAGTGCGCCGTCGTCACGCAACCGGATGTTATTAACACCACTATAATTCATCCGAATTTGACTCGGATCGGCAAAAGGTGCAACCAAAAACTCGCTTTTAAGTTGTCCTTCCGTGCCTTTGAAAACGCGGTCAATTCCTTGATAGACGTTTTGATAAACAACGCCGTTAAAAGTAGGAACGTCTGTGCGCCATTGACTGGAATCTTCGCCTAAAATAAAGTTAGCAAATCCGGGCAATTTTTCCAGCCCGGAAATTGTAGGATTCGGGTTGCTGTTGGCTAAGCTGCTGCGGACAGTAGCAGAATTTGTTGCTGCATTTCCCGGTTCAGTTGATTTTTGGAAAGCGGTAAACGTGACTTCGTTGGGAGTGAAATAGATACTGTGACCGGCACCTTTCACCTGGAATTTCACATTAGGGTCTGTTTGTCCAGCATTTGCAATAAAACTTAAGGGAATTTGACCGTAAGATGTTTGTTGATTTGGAGAATTCATAGTTGGTATCCCTGGGTTGATGCTATGTCAGTAATTATACGGGAGTACCAGGGATGCTGTATTGTAAATTCTTGCGAAAAAATTGTGAAAAATACAATTTTCTTGCGAAATTACTCGGAGTTTGATGAATAATTGTAACAATGGTTGTGGGTGCGATCGGTAAGTTTGAAAGTCCGAGGGTTCGCCAGTTCGATTTTTCGCCAGTCCGATTTTTCGATGGTCCGACAGTTCGATTTTTCGCCAGTCCGAGAGTCCGCCAGGGGTTGAAAACCCCTGTCTCATAGCGAAAGTCCTCTCAAAGAGGACTAAGATTCACAATAATTTAATTGGATTTTTCAGTCGGTTTCAACCGACTTTCGCTATGAGACAGGGAATTAATTCCCTGGCGGACTTGTGGGTGAATGCGAAAACTTTTGAATGCGAAAGATTGTGGGTAAGTCCGAGAGTCCGCCAGGGGTTAAAAACCCCTGTCTCATAGCGAAAGTCCTCTCAAAGAGGACTAGGATTGATGATGATTTAATTGGATTTATCAGTCGGTTTCAACCGACTTTCGCTATGAGACAGGGAATTAATTCCCTGGCGGACTTGTGGGTGAATGCGAAAACTTTTGAATGCGAAAGATTGTGGGTAAGTCCGAGAGTCCGCCAGGGGTTAAA